>SAAM01000713.1 GCA_009929415.1 Clostridia bacterium
TCCAGTCCGGAAAGGAATCCTTTTACTGATTCCTCGTCAAGAGGAGTAAAAAGTTTCAGGAGATATACTTCAGCCACCCTGCCCATCAGGGTGTACTCCTTTTCCCAGCCCTCTTCCAGTATCGTCCCTATCTGAAGCCCCTGTACCGCAGTCCATATTCTTTTCCTGTGAGTGCTGAAGCGCCCTTCCTTATCCCCGATCCGTATCTCCATGTTGTTCCAGTCCGGGGTCCCCATTGAATCTCCCAGGTATTCGTTTTGCCTCATTCTCAGTGTAGCAAGCAGCTTTTCCTTTGAATGTTCGGTAACGTAAAGGGCCCTGTCATGCATTTTTGAGTGAGGGATCCGGTGGTTGAGGGGTTCAGAGGTAAAGTAGATCACAGAGGAATCTTCAGGAAGTGGTTCAGTGAAATACGGATCGTTCGGAACGTAATCCCCTCCAAAGTCCTCCTTTATCCTTTCGATCCCCTTCTCTATGTCGCCAAGCAGTCTCATAAGGATATAGCCCGGCTGCATCCTGCTCTCAGCTATGCCTTCGCCAAGCCCGGCGTTGAGCATAGTGCAGAGCAGACGCTGTATACAGGTCTCTGAGATATAGACCCTGACCTCTTCCTTCTGCCCGGGCCCCTTTATGATCCTTGCGATCACTATCCTGCTGAACTCTCCGGAAAGGGAGAAGGCCTCTTCTATATCGCTGCCGGCATATTCACCCCAACCGAGCAATATCTTTTCAGCCTTGTCGAAATTCCCGGTGAAAGTAAATACTATAGTCTCCGGACCGCTTCTCACAAAAAAAATCATCAGGATGAGTTCCTTTCTTGATCAATTTAAGAAAAGAGGGCCGGTTAAATAAACACAGCCCTCATTGAATATTATATATTAAAAGTATTGCTGGTTTTTATCTTTCCAGAGACCTTTTTATCTGATGTCACTGCTTCCTTCCCTTATAAATAAGAGGCAGGACTCCAAGACCAAGCAATATGAGCATCACCGGTCCGGTCGAACAGCCGCCGCTGCTGCTTCCTGCAGGATCATGTTCCGAAGTTCCGAAAGCTTTTATGCATACGTTGGCATTTCCATACCCGGACTCTTCCGTCAGATCCTTCCATTCTATCCCGTCCGAAGAGATAAAGCTCTGGCCCGC
>SAAM01000714.1 GCA_009929415.1 Clostridia bacterium
TCCATATTCTTCGACCCTCTGCTGGTTGGGCGTTATAGTGGCGCATTTTACCGCGACACCATAAATTTTTGTTGCCTCGGCAGCCTCAACTGTTATCATATCGTCGGTTTCATCACGTTTCTTAAGTCCTAAATCATAATATTCTGTTTTCAGGTCAATGTAGGGTTCAAGGAGTATCTCCTTTATCTTGCTCCATATGACCCTGGTCATCTCATCCCCGTCCATCTCCACCAACGGTGTCTTCATCGCTATCTTCATATCGTTCCCACCCTTCAGATCCTCAGATGTACTTGATAACTGCTTTTTTCCTGTTTATTTCACTCTTCATGTCATTTTGCTGCGAATAATAATTCATGAGGCATCCCGCCAGGAGGATCTCTCTGTCGTCCTTGGTAAGACCGGGCATATTTAGCCTTATATCCGTCCTTAAAGCTCCCCGTACAACAACAGCATCTACATGATCCATTCCATCTTTGACTGCTTTACGGATACCGGGAATGAAAATCCAATCTCCTACAGCAAGCTTATCCTTATCTGCCGGAGCTAAGATAAAGGGTATCATTCCCCAGTTGATAAGATTGCTCCTGTATCGTTTAGTTGCATACTCTTCTGCGATATTAGCCTGACCGCCTAGCACTTTCTGGGAAGAAGCCGCCTGCTCTCGAGCAGAACCGTCCCCCGGTTTTACCGCAAATATAGTGCTTCCAATACCCGTATTTTTAAGCGCACTGTTTGTCTTTGTAAGAGCAAGTACCGAACTCAGGCCAAACGGTATCTCTTTTGATCCGGCATCCACTATCTTCCTGCGAGTATTTTCCAAGGCCTGTGCAGCTTTTGCTCTGCCAACATACCCCGGATCCTTCCGTGACAATGCATATTCGGCGAGTTTTAGGGGGTTGGAGCGAAGAGAAGAAGTCTCTCCGGACGGAATAAGTTCATCCGTAGTCGTAACCGGATCGGTAATTACCGAGGCAACACTAAGCATCAGGTCTTCCGGCAGTGGATAGACCCTTGGCCAGGGACGAATATTGGGACCATATACAAGCTCCCTTTCCGACTGAGGCTTTCCAAATCCGCGATAGACCTTTTTGTCATATATCTCTTTCCGGAATGTATATTCGACTTCATGGAGGAATTCCCCA
>SAAM01000715.1 GCA_009929415.1 Clostridia bacterium
GGCATATGACCTGTTCGACTGGGTGATGCAAGCAGGGCGTGCAGACTGGGATTGCGCTTGCCCTGACTTGGCACATGGTAGTCCGTATACTGCAGAGCATGTTCCATTGCAACCGCACGCAAATTGCCACCCGTCAGGAACTATGATTCTTACACCTGATGGAGAAAAATCAATTGAGTCTTTGTCCGTTGGAGATTATGTAATAAGCTACGATGGGAGCATGAATAGAATATCCAAAAAATTTGAGAGAATGCATACAGGAGATATGTATACATTCTCAACAAACGATGGAGAAATCATTGCGACTGATGATCACCCTCTGCTATCAGACGATTCTTGGATTACTGCGAAGTTGCTCAAGCGTGGAGATAACCTCACTTACGTAAGCAGAAAGATTGTACCCATCTCTTTTGCAGAACTTGAATCTCTTGACTATCCATCCTTCGGATTCAAGAAATTCCGTCTTTTTATCGTCTTGAATACTCTTTTTGGAAGAGTGGTGCCAATTCCCGCCATCTACCTCGACGGCGAGTTTTACATCTGGGAAAGCGAGATCAACGGAAAAGATTCCAACTACGCAATTTGGGATAGGATTTTCTCCCTTCTCAAGAATAGCCATATAAAAGATGAACTCGTACTTGGACCTCGTGGTGCCTTCATAATATTTGGCTCGCTTAATAACCTCTTCGTCAGATACGGTTCGCCCTCTAACAGCTTGATGGGCCTCTTTGACATGGGCTTCAAAGCCATTCTGATAAAGCCGTGTGACAGCTTGGCTGACATTAAGCGGCTGGAATCCATGTTTAATAAGGTTCCTGTCAACACAACCTCTGGACAGCCCAAGTTTTTTAGCGATTTGATTAGTAGTGAGATTCTGCTCACAGAACAGCTCGATAAGCACTTTCTTTTCTATATCAATTCTTACACTCATAGTAGTGCTATTGTAGATGTTAGGTGTGATAAAGTCAACCAAAAAGTTTATAATATGGAAGTTGAAAATACTCACTCTTTCATAGCGAATGGGTTTGCTTCTCATAACTGCGGCTGTTTTACAATGCCGAGATTGCGCAATGCAGACGAGTTTGTTGACGACCTCAAGCGCTGGTCTGAAGGCGAGAGCGTTGATTACCTTGACGAGTGG
>SAAM01000716.1 GCA_009929415.1 Clostridia bacterium
AAGCGGCATAGAAGAGATCCTTATAATAACAGGAAAGAGCAAGAGAGCCATCGAGGATCATTTTGACAGATCCGCAGAGCTGGAGGCAGAGCTTGAGAAAAAGAAAAACGATGAGCTCCTCAAGATAGTAAAAGACGTCTCAGAGATGGTAGACATCCACTATATCCGCCAGAAGGAAGCCAGAGGGCTTGGGCATGCCATATACTGCGCGAGGACATTTGTAGGGAATGAGCCTTTTGCAGTGCTTCTTGGAGATGATGTGGTGTACAATCAGGAAGTGCCATGCCTGAAGCAGATGATGAACTGTTATGATGAGTATCAGACATCAGTGCTTGGGGTTCAGACAGTCAGGGACGAGGATGTATGCAAATATGGAATAGTAGACGGCAACAGGGTGAGTGACAAGGTATATACGGTAAAAGACCTTGTAGAAAAACCAGCCGTACATGAAGCACCTTCAAATGTAGCCATACTGGGCAGATATATAATCAATCCGGGGATATTTGACATACTTGCAGAGACAAAGCCGGGAAAAGGCGGAGAGATACAGCTTACAGACGCCCTCAAGGAACTCGCGCTCAAAGAAGATATGTATGCCTACGACTTTGAAGGCAAGAGATACGATGTAGGAAACAAGCAGGGATTCCTCGAGGCAACAGTAGAGCATGCGCTTAGACGTGAGGACCTCAGGGATGAATTCCTGGAGTATCTCGTGAAGGTAGTTGAGAAGGAAACTAGAGCACTAAAGGGTATATAGACAGATATAATACGGGCATTGTTAGTTGGTATAGCGGTGCCCTTTTTAAGGAGCATATATGTCGGAATATTCTATTAAATTCTTCGTTGCAGAACGTTATGCAACGAGGAGTCAAAAAATGCTTAAAAATGCAACTGCAAATGCAACGAGGAACCTATCGTTGCAAAAATGAAATGTTTATGGTAAAATCATACTATGAATATTTTGGAGGTGGTGCTTGTGTATACCAAGGAAAGTTACAATTTAGAATTCAAAGAAGAAGTATCAAAAACTTTTTTAAAAACCGTTAGTGCCTATGCTAATTATAATGACGGAGCTATAATTTTTGGTTTAGATGACGATGCAAATGTGGTAGGCGTGAAAGAGAGTCCAAAAGAAGAAGCC
>SAAM01000717.1 GCA_009929415.1 Clostridia bacterium
CTTTATGCAAAAATTATGCTAGAGTTTTCTCTTTATCTTATAGCCAATTGCAGCAACTATAAGAGTCATCAAAGGTGTCAGAAGATTGAAAAAACTATACGGAAGATAAGCCAGAGTTGCTATACCAAGTACACCTGACTGAGCAACACCGCAAGTATTCCAAGGTACAAGGACAGAGGTAACGGTACCTGAGTCTTCCAGAGTTCTGCTCAACAACTGGGGCTCGTACCCCATTTTTTTATATGTTGCTGCAAACATTTTCCCCGGCAGCAGAATAGCCATATACTGATCAGATAGTGTAATATTACAGAACAGTGTGGTAGCAACAGTTGAGCCTACCAGTGAGAATGTACTTTTTACCATTTTTACCATCCTCTCAGTTATAACTTGTATCATTCCGCTGGCCTCCATTGCCCCTCCAAACGTTACAACGCAAAGTATCAGCCATACTGTATTTAACATTCCTGCCATACCTTTTGTTGCAGTAAGAGAGTTTAAAATTGCATCTCCCGTCTCAAGAGAGACACTTCCATACATCATCTTGAGAGATGCAACAAGATACATAACACCTCCGGTTCTCTCATCTCCGGCTATCTGGCTGCATAAATCGGGTTGAAAAAGGCAGGCAACAATTGCACCCGCAACTGCAGAAAGAAAAAGGGTAATAAATGGTGATACCTTTTTTACAATCATTGCAATCGTAAACAGAGGTACAAGAAGCAGGAACGGGGAAATATTAAATATGGATGAGATTGAACCAAGATTTGCATCTACATTAACAGAGCTGTTAAGAGGCATCACAAATCCTGCTACAGTATAAATCACAAGGGAAATTAGAAAGGCAGGTGTAACAGTAATGAGCATATATCTTATATGGGTATAGAGATCTACTTCAGCAACTGCGGCAGCGAGATTTGTTGTGTCAGAGAGAGGTGAAAGCTTATCACCAAAATAGGCTCCTGAAATTATTGCACCGGCAAGCCACGGAGCGGGGATGCCAAGAATTTGCCCAGCCGACAGCATAGCCACCCCTATGGTACCTACTGTAGTCCATGAGCTCCCTGCCATTAGGGAGACAATTGAAGTAAGGATAAATGTAACAGTCAGAAAAACGGATGGGTGTATTAATTTCAGGCCATAA
>SAAM01000718.1 GCA_009929415.1 Clostridia bacterium
TGTTTCAATTAGCCTTGCATTGACCTTCCAAATCTACAACATGGCTTACTTTGTAGGAACCTTGTGGATGATTCAGAAGAAAGTTCAGATTATTTTCTTCGGAGCAATGGTTCTTGCTATTTTCATTCTCTATGGACTGAGTAAAAAGAGTCTGTATTTCTTCTCGATAGTATTCTTTGTTGTAATATTCGGAAGTTCAATCTACTCAATACTGGGGACCAGAGAAGAACGTGTGGAGAGTCAATCGGAGAAAGTGGCATTGGTCAAAAACAGGGTTGCTGCAAGAAAGCCCGATGTATATTTGCTGATTTATGATTCGTATCCCAACGAAGAAACGCTAGAATTCTACGGAATTGATAATCACCACATGTATGACGGGTTGTTGGCTAAAGGATTTACCATCTACGACGGAATCTATAGTGTCGCACCAATCTCCGTTGAATCAATGGCGCACGTGATGGATTTTAAGAGGACTGGCTGGTCAACCAACTTGAGGAAGGTTCTGGCGCAAGATGCCAACGGGTTGAAAATCTTTAAAGATGCAGGATATACAAACCATTCAATCATGACGAGTGATTACATGGTTCGCGGGATGAGTCTTGATCCTGCTGTGCATGATTCCTATTTCCCCGACCCAAATGATACGAGCATGAATATCACGAGCTCATGGATTCTTATCTCTGCAATCGCCGAGGGTGAATTTCGCTTTGACGCTGCCTTCGGGAATATACGTGAGGAAGTGTTCACAAACGAAAAGCACAAGTTCCTTAGTTCTGATTCTGCTCAACCCCGATTTCTCTATACACATAATGACCAACCCGGCCATACATCTAATAGTGGATTCTTGGCAGATAATGAAATCGAGCTGTGGGCAGAGCGGCTTCAAGGTGCTAATGCTATGATGGAAGCAGATTTGTCTATCGCTCTTGAGCACAATAGTGATGCAATTATTATTGTTGCGGCGGACCATGGCCCCTACTTGACGAAGAATGGAGCAGACCTCGATGTCCCGGCATACTCACTCAGCGATATCACGCGGTACGATGTTCAAGATCGCTATGGTACGTTATTGGCGATACATTGGCCTTACCCAGAGTATGCAGCAAACTACGACATTAAGATTCTTCAAGATATTCTTC
>SAAM01000719.1 GCA_009929415.1 Clostridia bacterium
TGGCATAAGGGGAACAATAGGGGGAGTTGCAGGAGATGCTCTCACGCCTCTTGACATAGTGAAATTTACAGCGGCCTATTCTGCCCGACTTAAGATGAGGCTTCCGGGAAAAGAGAGATACAAGGTTGTAGTTGGAAGAGATGCAAGAATCTCCGGTGAGATGGTAGACAAAGTGGTATGCGGAACGCTGATGGCTTGTGGGGTGGATGTTGTCAATGCCGGGCTTGCTTCTACACCGACTGTTGAGATGGCCGTTACCTTTGAAAATGCCGATGGGGGAATAATTCTGACAGCATCACATAACCCCAGGCAATGGAATGCCCTTAAATTGCTGGACCAGAACGGGGAATTTCTTGACGCAACAGAGGGTGAATTATTGTTGGAGTGCGCGGCAAAGGAGAGCTTTTCTTTCAGTGAAGTTGACTCAATAGGCCACTACACATACAAGGATTTTACTGACAGGCATATAGAGGCTGTTCTCTCCCACCCCCTCGTAGATATTGAAGAGATCTACCGAAGCGGTTTTAAAGTTGTCCTTGACGCCGTAAATTCGGTTGGAGGTATCGTTATGCCAAGACTACTGGAAGCACTGGGTGTAACTTGTATTCAGCTCAATTGCGAACCAACCGGTGATTTTGCCCACAACCCTGAACCACTGCCTGAAAATCTGACCGGATTATCAGCGAGAGTGGTCTCAGAAAAGGCCGATCTGGGAATTTCCGTAGATCCGGACGTAGACAGACTGGCGTTGATGTGCGAAGACGGTACTCCATATGGTGAAGAGTACACACTAGTTACTGTTGCGGATTATATTCTGAAAAACAAGAAGGGTCCGACAGTCTCCAATCTCTCTTCTTCAAGGGCACTGAGAGATGTAACTGAAGCTGCAGGATGCCTCTATTCAGCCTCTGCTGTAGGTGAAGTGAATGTAGTGGCAGAGATGAAAAGGGTCAGTGCAGTGATAGGGGGAGAAGGTAACGGTGGTGTCATTGTCCCCGGTTTTCACTACGGAAGAGATGCATTGATTGGTACTGCTCTATTCCTGACACACCTGGCAAAAAGCAAGAAAAAAGCAACATCTTTAAGAGATAGTTACCCGAAATATTATATTTCAAAAAATAAAATAGAACTATCTGC
>SAAM01000720.1 GCA_009929415.1 Clostridia bacterium
GACAGGGATTTTTATAAATATGTAAATAAAACGCAAACGCAGTAATAAATACGAAGAGGGGCAGGGGCCAATGAAAAACAGAATATTTTCAGTGACAGGATGCAGATGAAGCTCAACATCAATACGCAGTATGCCGATTTTTTCGCCGTGCTTCTTTCGAGAACCCCTGATCTTTCAGGAGATGAACTGAAGGAAATGAGGCTGCGCTTGGACATGATCTCTTCGGAGATATTGAAAGAATCAGCTTTGTGGAAAAGGCGGATCAGAGGATGTATGAGAACAAGCAGTGCTCAAAGAGCACTGGCTTGAATACAACATGCTTCTAGGAACTGTAGAACTGAGTGAGAGCGAGGCAGGCACTCATAAGACCTGCAGGCTGGGCAATTGGGTTAAAAATGTATGTCTGTTCAAAACGCGTCATTGAGGTACTTAAGAAGATAAAGGCAGTCTAATATGGCCAGTCAATTATTCCGCCAAAGTCATAGACCTGAGTGTAGCCCATACTAATAAGTTCGGCTGCGGCCATCTGGCTGCGGTTTCCGCTTCGGCAGTATACGAGTATTTTCTGGTCCTTGTCTTTGAGAACATCTTCGGCCTTGTCTCTTATTTCCGTGTTGGGAAGGAGAACGGCGCCTTCTATGTGCCCGGTGTCATATTCTTCCTGAGTCCTTACGTCGAGGATTATGATGTCTTCCTCGCTGTCCATAATCTCCTTGGCTTCTTCGGGAGTGAGTTTTATATACTTTACAACTTCAGTTTCCTCCGGAGCCTGCTCCTGTGATTCTGGCGTGTCAGGCTTGCTTTCATTAGAGCCGCATCCTGCAGCATGAACAGGGACAGCAGGGCTATGGAAATGATTATAATTATTTTTTTCATCTTAATCTCCTTTTTTAAAATAATAAACATTATTTGATTTATACCCAATTTCATTGAGTTTAATGGGTATAGAATAAATATATATGTTTGAAAGGAGGACTAAAATGTTTGAAAAAATTATAATTGCATCGGAACTGCCAAAGGATATGGAGGTCTTTATAAGATCTTTAGGTGACCTGAAAAAAATTGGTACAAAAGAATGCATTGTTTTGCAATGCATTGAACCTGATGATATGCTCAGTCAGCTCATACAGATGCTG
>SAAM01000721.1 GCA_009929415.1 Clostridia bacterium
AAGGTAGTAGAAGGAGGCTTAAATGTTTGATTATGAGCAAATGATGAGGCAAATCATCAGAGAGGAACTCTCCGCAGCTTTGCGGAACATTCCTCAATATGTGGACCAGGACAGGGTCCTCGATGTAAACGAAGTCTGTGAGCTAATCGGCAGAAGCAAGAGCTGGATCTCACAGAATAAGGACAGCCTTCCTGCTACGGTATACGAGGGAAGCAGAAAGTGGCTTAAATCGGACATCCTTGAGTGGATGGAGCAGCAGAAGAGGGAGACGGAGAAAATAGTTAATTTCAGGCATTCGGACAATACGGTTGTCAGAAAGGTGAGGTAGGCATGATACGCAGTTATATCGAGGAACGGATTGGTCCGTTGACAGATGAGGAATTTAACCTCAGCTGCAGCGTAGTAAAGAATTACATCTACGGAGAGCTTGGCGGCTCTGCAAGGGTTGAACTGGTAAGAGAGCTGATGCTACACACAGCAATCAAGGTCAAGAGCTACACTCTGCAGGCATGGAAAGAGGCATAAAAAAGGACCGACTGCAATCGGTCCAAGTGATAATAAGCTACTTTAATTTTACCAAAGAAAAGAGGAAAAATCAATGAAAATATGGATAGAGGTACCAAAGATAAGCACAGAGATAGAGATTCCGGAGCATATAGCTGATATGGAAGATTCTGTATACAAAGACATAGAGATCAACAAGCTCATACAAAACGAAATAGCGTATCTCGTAAACATTGGGGAGGTGCCGGATGAACTGTAACGTATGCGGCGCTGAGATTATTGACTACTGCAAGGAATGCATGGAAGAAGCTGAAAAGCTGGAGCAGCTTGCGGACCTTCTTGAACAGATACAAGCCGACTTGGGGCTTAACCTCAGAATAGAGGTAACAGCCAAAAAAACGGTCATAGAACCGTACTATAACAACATACACAATGAAGAGGTCGGAGTGGACTTCTTCAAGCTAAGAAGGGAGTAAAAAATGAGCAGCTTATATAAAAAGATGCACATGGTGATGGTCGAGTCTGAGGCCATCGAGAAGAACATGACAGTCGGAGACGGCGGCAAGAACTCATATAAAGCGGTAAGTGAGGCGGCGGTGCTGAATGCCATCAAGCCGCTCTTAAAGAAG
>SAAM01000722.1 GCA_009929415.1 Clostridia bacterium
GTACTCCTTTTCGATATAAGGCAGCAGGTGTATCCTGATCTTGTTTCTCGTGTATTCATCTTCGAGGTTGGTATGGTCTATCCTCGGCTCAAGCTGGTTGTCTTTGCAGTATTTCTCTATGTCAGCCTTCAGCACGTCCATCAGCGGGCGTATTATGCCGTCCGGCCTTCTGTAGTCCATTCCCTTGAGTCCGTTGAGTCCAGTGCCTCTCATTATTCTCATCATTACCGTCTCAGCCTGATCGTCCAGGTTGTGGGCAACGGCTATCTTGTCAGAGCCGGTTTCCTTCTTGAGCTGGAAAAGCATCTCATATCTGAGGATCCTCGCAGCTTCTTCCATTGTGAGCTTTTTTTCTTTTGCATAGGATGGAACATCCACGGATTTTAGAAAGCATCTTATTCCCAGCGAATCGCACAGCTCCATTGAATAAAGCGCATCCCTGTGAGCTGCCAGGCCTCTTATCTGGTGATTGAAGTGTGCAGCATATATGGTAAATCCGTATTCTTTGCTTATCTTGCTGAGTATGTGTATAAGGCATACCGAATCCGGTCCTCCGGATAGTGCCACGATAACCCTGTCGCCCTTTTCTATCAGACCTTCACGTCTTACAGTTTCTATGACCTTGTTCTCTACCACCAGGTTCCATCTCCTTTTCGAGTTACTTTAGATCACTTCGATCTTCATAACGTTTTTCCCCTGAAACAGTCCCTTGAGCGATATGCTGTACTCTACTTCAAGATCAAGGTTGAATGGTTCGTCCTGCTGACTGAAGGAAATGCGGTTTGTCAGTATCTCCAGGGGAATATTTCCCATCGGAGTAGTCATCAGGCTCTCGAATCTTCTGTCCTTTTCAAAAACCATTTCAGAATCATGCTTGCCTATTCGCTTGAGCTCAACCTTGCTGCCTGTCATCTTGATCTTTGTAGTAGTGTCCTCAAGGCCCGAAAGCTCGCTCTCTTCGTAAATCAGGTAGTGACTGCTGTTCTTTTTGAAGTATTTCGCCTCTGTCGTGAGTTCAATGACATCTGACATCTTTGTCGCATTATCATATTGAACTGTTTTTATCTTAATTACAATTTCTTTCAAATTTTTCACCTGTTTTCAATTATTCAAATATATCATATCAAAAAAAT
>SAAM01000723.1 GCA_009929415.1 Clostridia bacterium
TTTGGAATAGGGATTATCACATTAATAGTCTTCTGGTGGTCAGAGGGCAGGGAAGTAAGTTTGAAGGAATATCTTAGAGGTTTTTAGAAAAGGAGAAAAGTATGAATGAAATAATCAAAGTGAACTACGAGAATGAAAGACCGACAGTGTCGGGAAGAGAGCTGCATGAGTTTTTAGATGTGGAAACTCCATACAGAATTTGGTTTCCGAGAATGGTTGAATACGGATTCGCAGAAAGCATTGACTACACCCCGTACATTTTTGTACACCCTCAGCATCATCAAGAAATCACAGATCATCAACTCACAATAGAAATGTCAAAAGAGATCGCAATGATTCAAAGGAATGAAAAAGGCAAGCAGGCAAGACAATATTTCATAGCATTAGAGAAGCAGTGGAACACTCCTGAAGCGGTAATGGCAAGAGCATTAAAGATGGCTGAAACCACCATAAAAACGCTTCAGACAACAGTAATCGAGCAAAGGCCTAAGGTCATCTTCGCCGATGCAGTATCAGCAAGCAAGACTTCAATCCTCGTGGGAGACATGGCAAAGCTGCTGAAGCAAAACGGGGTTAACATGGGAGCGAGCAGATTCTTCACATGGCTAAGAGATAACGGATTCCTCATAAAGAGAAAAGGGACTGACTGGAACATGCCGACACAGAAGTCAATGGAGCTTCAGTTATTTGAAATCAAAGAGACATCCATAGCACACTCAGACGGCCATACAAGCATATCAAGAACACCTAAGATTACAGGCAAGGGCCAATTGTATTTCATTAACAAGTTTGTAGGTCAGGAAGACGAGAGACTGGAGGCTTAAATGTTTGATTATGAGCAAATGATGAGGCAAATCATCAGAGAGGAACTATCCGCTGCACTGCGGAACATTCCTCAGTACGTGGACCAGGACAGGGTGCTTGATGTAAACGAAGTCTGTGAGCTAATCGGCAGAAGCAAGAGCTGGATCTCACAGAACAAGGACAGCCTTCCAGCTACGGTATACGAGGGCAGCAGAAAGTGGCTTAAATCGGACATCCTTGAGTGGATGGAGCAGCAGAAGAGGGAAACGGAGAAAATTGTAAATTTCAGGCATACCGATAACACGGTTGTCAGGAAGGTGAGGTAG
>SAAM01000724.1 GCA_009929415.1 Clostridia bacterium
CACGGTTCCATCGAGCTGAACCTTGTTGTAGTCGATCATCAGAACAAAGTGCTCAGGCTTGAACTTGGCTGCACTCATGATGGCTTCCCAGCTCTGACCTTCGTTGAGGCATCCCTCTCCGCTGATCACATAGGTCCACCAACTCTTCTTGGAAAGTTTTGCCGCCATCGCCATACCAAGGCCAACCGAAAGTCCATGACCCAGAGCTCCGGTGGACATGTCCACACCCGGGAGCTTGTTCATACACGGATGACCCTGCAGACGTGAGTCAAGCTTGCGGAACGACGACAGTTCCTCGACGGGGAAGAACCCGCGGTGAGCAAGCATCGTATAGAGATTCATCGACGCATGGCCTTTGGAAAGGATGATTCGGTCGCGGTCCTCCCAATGGGGGTTGGCGGGATCGATTGAGATGCGGTTGAAGTAGAGGGCGGTGGTCAGTTCCGCACTGGAGGCGGCTCCACCCCAGTGACCGGTTCCCCTGTCGTGCAGGGTATCGAACATTACGGTTCTGAAATATGCTGCCAAGGCGGAAAGTTCTTGTGCATTGAACGTTCGGTCCGGCTGGGAGAGCAACTCCTTGATACGTTTACTCATCTAGGAAACTCCTTGTTTTGTACAGATTCGGGTGCAAGATACACTCAAATAAATCTGCATTGTGTACTGTATACAATATAGATACCATGGAGAGAGAATCTTGTCAAAGGGATTCTTGTACATATCTATATTTTTGCTGTAAAAACAGCGCAATCTGTGCTTATCTCACAATAAAGCAGAAAAAAAGGCAACCGAAAATGTTCAATGATATCGAGTAATTTTTTTGTACACAATTATCATTGACGAACTACTCATTTCCTTTTACAGTTATTACAGAGTAGTTAAGGAGTCGCTATATGCCCAAATGTATACAAAACAGCTTATCTGATCAAGTTTATACCATGCTCAAGGACCAGATTTTGTCCGGACAGCTGAAGGGAGGCATGAAGATTCCTGAGGAGTCACTGGCTGAGCAGTTCGGTGTTTCCCGAACTCCCATCCGTGAGGCCATCAGACGCTTGGCCGAGTACGGCTTGATCACCATCAAGCCCAGGAGCCATGCAACCGTCTCATTAATTTCCGAGCAGGAAGCC
>SAAM01000725.1 GCA_009929415.1 Clostridia bacterium
TCATCAGGCTTGATTATCATGTGCTGATATGCAAGCAGACTTACAAAAACAGCAGATCCCACAATATAAATGACTCCCATACCTCCATACAGATATAAAAGGCATAACATAGGGGCAATCAGTACATGCCCTGCCGAGGATATCTCCATAGCTCTTGATCTGCCATATTTTGCCGGTACTGAATGAAGCTTCTCTGTTTTATCAAATGTCTCATCATCGAGGGAATAGAGAATATCAAAGCCACTTGACCACAAAAAAACAATAATGGATAAAATAAGAGGCGCCATATCAAATTTTCCAGTAATACTGATATATGCACCCATTGGTGCTATGGCAAGGGCCAAACCGAGGACATAATGACACAGGGCAGAGAATCTCTTCATGTAACTATACCCCAGAATCACAATTAAGGCAGGAACAGACAGCAGGAAAGTCAATTTATTTATAAAAGCTGTTGTAGTGATAAATAACAGTACGTTTATTACTACAAAGATCAGTACAGATCTTGGAGAAAGAGTCTTGGCAGGAATTTCCCTTCCTGCTGTACGTGGATTTTTCGCATCAATAAACCTGTCAACATATCTGTTGAATCCCATAGCACTATTACGTGCAAAAACCATAGCCAAAACAACAAGTATGAGGAGTCTCCATGAATAGACACCACTCCCCTCCACAACTGTCTCGTTTGCCATAAAAAAACCTATAAAGGCAAAGGGAAGGGCAAATATCGTGTGTGAGAACTTTACCAGCTTAAGGTATTTATATGCAGACATATATCAAGGGCTTATCTAAGAGAGGCTCCGAACTGACTTACAAACGCATTCAGCAATTTATTCATTGTAAACTCAACGTCCTCGTCCTTCATTGTCTTCTCAAGGTTCTGGAGAATGAAGCTCATGGCATACTGCTTCTTGCCTTGAGGGATTTTGTCACCCCTGTAGACATCAAACAGAGTTACCTGCTTAAGCAGCTTTTTCTCAGTCTTGAGTGCAAGATTGCGTAACTCAGCAAAGGAGACCTTCTCGTCCACAAGAAGCGCAAGATCCCTCTTGACTTCAGGGAATTTTGGAAGTTCTTTGTACATAACTTTCTGTCTCTTCACCAGATTGAACAGAACACTCCATGACA
>SAAM01000726.1 GCA_009929415.1 Clostridia bacterium
ACTATGAAGAGCGCAGCCTTGAGGAGTTCAATATAAGGAATGACGAAATAGGCGAAATATCAAGGGCCATGAGCTCAATGCAGAAGAACTTCACAGAACTAAGAAACAATATCGATGACATGGATCTGCAGATCAAGAACCTGGACATACAGGAAGGCCGCCTCGAACGGCTCAGAATGTCAGAGGGAAATCCATTTTCGGGAATCTCAGACTCGGTAAACGATCTTCTTGAAAGAGTAAACAGCTATGTAGACCGCATACAGGCTCAGAAAAAGCACATAGAATTCCTTGCGCACAATGACTCGATGACAAACCTTCCAAACAGAAGCAGATTCAACAAAAAGCTTACCGAAGTAATAGAATCAGGAGCAAGCGGCGGAGTAATACTAATAGACATAGACAACTTCAAGGGAATAAACGACTCCATGGGACACATATACGGAGACAAGGTAATCAGGACAGTTGCAGAAAAAATAAGCGAGATTTCAGGGCCGTCAGTATTCGTATCGAGGTTCGGAGGAGATGAATTCCTTATACTCCATGAATTCGAAGACGACATGCACGAGCTTGTGAGCTATGTACTGAATATCTTTGTTGCAATGGACAACGAATTTGAGATCGACGGCAACAGGATGAAGATAGAGATAAGCGCCGGAATATCAGTATTCCCAAAAGACAGCACCGACCTTGACGAACTTATCATGTATGCAGACCTGGCGATGTACTCGGTGAAAAGCGGAGGCAAGAACAACTACGCATTCTTCGACAGCTCCATGGCAGAGCATCTCAAAAGAAACATGGAAGTAAAGAAAATCCTCAATGATGCAATAGAAGAAGACGCCTTCAAGATACTCTATCAGCCACAGGTGGATCTGAGCACAGGCCTTATATCAGGATTTGAGGCCCTCGTAAGACTGAGAGACCACAACATATCCCCGGGAGAATTCATCCCGGTAGCCGAAGAGAACGGACTCATAGGACAGATAGGCAGAGTCGTGACGAGGATGGTCGTTGAGCAGATGGGTCAGTGGAACAAAAGCGGGCTTGAGCCAAAGCCTGTAGCAATAAACTTTTCAGCAGTCCAGATACATGATACCGGATACAGGAACTTCCTCATGAGCCTTCT
>SAAM01000727.1 GCA_009929415.1 Clostridia bacterium
CCAATAATCTTTCAGGACCAGAAAGCTCTGTCGTAATGGGGATAATCAAAGGACTTTCTCGGTTTTCAGAGCTAAGTGAGAACGATGTAGATGAAATATGCGCAGTTTTGAAAACATTGAAAAAAAGGCATTCAAAGACAGCAGTAAAGACCGATCATAGTCAAAGAGAAACGCCCGAAGATGATATTGCTGAAAAGGCTAAAAATAGGAAGGGACCTTTTGCAAGGTGGCTCAATGATACCTTTATCTGCGATCCTCACGAAGACGCAATTATTGAAAAGAAACTTTCGGAGGAAAAAGATCCTAAAGAGTAATTAAGATAAACGACTAGCCCGGGCCAGCAAAAAAAAGCTCATGCCTTCTGTTGGAGACATGAGCTTTCGAGTTATATCAATTCTGTCATCGTTACCTGTTGGTCATATTTGATCAGAATTTCAGCAATCCCACAGAATTTAAGAAGATGATGAGGACCAACAGCGGGGTTACGTAACGAAGGAGGATTCTGATCACCCTTACCTTTCCTTCATTATTCAGTTTCCCGTGGTTGGTCAGTTCATCCCTCAGATCTTTCTCTTTCATCTTGTAGCCTGCATAGAGTGCAATAAAGAGACCTCCCAAAGGCAGGCATATGTTCGACGATATAAAGTCGAAGAGGTCAAAGAATCCCCTGCCCATTACTTTGATCCCTCCGAAGAAGCTCGAACTGTCAGCCGAACCGGCGGCCAGGATGCCTACAACTGCTATGATGGCACAGTTGAGGATCGCAGCTTTTTTACGGGGCATGTTGAATTCTTCCGACATCCAGACAGTCGGAACTTCAACAAGAGAGAGCATCGCTCCGTTGGCTGCGAATGACGTCAGCAGGAAAAATGCAAAAAGAAGTACCTGTCCAAAGGGCATCTGTGAGAAGACCAGGGGAATAGTTATAAATAACAGGCCCGGTCCTGCCCCTGGCTCGACTCCGAAGGAAAAGACAGTTGGGAAGATCGCCAGGCCTGCAAGCATCGATACACAGATATCAGCTATGGCTATCTTAAGGGGAGCGGTGGAAAGATCTGAATCTTCTGTGAAATATGATCCGTAGGTTATCATCGTTCCCATTCCAAGAGAGAGCTTAAAAAAGGCA
>SAAM01000728.1 GCA_009929415.1 Clostridia bacterium
CTGTACAGACATTGATGTTATTATTAATCCTGACAATTCGATAAGTGTCACAGATAACGGCCGTGGTATACCTACAGGTATGCATGAAAAAGAGGGAAAGTCTGCTCTTGAAGTTGTCCTGACAGTTCTACATGCCGGAGGAAAATTCAGCAAAGATTCATATAAAGTTTCGGGAGGACTTCACGGAGTCGGTGTCTCATGTGTGAATGCCCTCTCCTCTCATTTGACTGCCGAGATTCACCGTGAGGGAAAGAAATTCATTCAGGAGTATTCAAAAGGTATTCCTTTATATTCGGTTAAAGAAGAGGGCAATTCAGACAGAACCGGAACAATCATAACCTTCAAACCGGATTCTGAAATTTTCACAATGGGAACAGTATACAACTATGAGATACTGGCAACCAGGTTACGGGAACTAGCCTTCCTCAATAAGGGGATCAAACTCACACTAACCGACCTGCGTGAGAATACCGAAGAGAAAGATGGAAACGGAAACATCGAAGAGGTTGAGAATAAAGTTAAGAAGGAGGTATTCTACTCTGAGCTTGGTCTTTTAGAATTCGTCCAATATCTGGACGGGACAAGGGATAAACTTACAGAGAAACCTATTTATCTTGAAAACGACAAGACCGGGATCCCGATTGAGATTGCAATGCAGTACAATAACGGATTTTCCGAAAATGTACACTCATATGTAAACAACATTAATACAATCGAGGGAGGTACACACCTCAGCGGATTCAGAAGAGGTCTCACCACAACACTGAAAAACTACGCTGACAAAAACGGCATGCTTTCAAAACTCAAGTTTGACATTGATGCATCCGATTTCAGAGAGGGTCTGACAGCCATAATTTCAGTAAAAGTACAAGAACCTCAGTTTGAAGGCCAGACCAAGACGAAACTTGGAAATCCCGAGGTAATGGCATCTGTGTCACAGGCTACCACAGCCGCTTTGGAAAATTATCTCGAGGAGAATCCAAAAGATGCCAGAGCCATCATTGACAAGGTGATACTTGCTGCAACAGCAAGGCACGCAGCCAGAAAAGCGAGAGAGTTGGTACAGAGGAAGACAGTCATGTCCGGCTCGGGGCTGCCCGGAAAGTTGGCAGACTGTTCTGACA
>SAAM01000729.1 GCA_009929415.1 Clostridia bacterium
CATTGACAGCAGGTTCACTACGAATGCGAGCGCACTCGACGGCATAAGGCTTCACAGGAAGATACAGGAAGAATCCCCCGAAAACTATCAGAGCGAGGTTACGCTTCAGCATATAAAGGATTACAGAGATTTTGAGCTTCTGATCCAGGGGCGAGCAGACGGCATAATGACAGAGGAGCTGGAATCGGGTATTAAAGTGACTGTAGACGAGATCAAGACCACGAAGCGGCCTCTTGACATGATACAGGAAAAAGAGCTCCACAGCGCGCAGGCAAAGTGCTACGGTTATATATATGCACTCCAGAATGAGCTTGATGAAATGCACATAAGGCTGACCTACTGCCATGTAATAACAGAGGCTGTAAGAGTTTTTGAGAGCCGCTACAGCTTTAAGGAGCTGAGGGAATTTTTTGAAGGCCTCACAGGAGCATTCGAGAAGAAGCTCCGAGAAAAAAAGCTCTGGCGGGAAATAAGGAATCTCAGCCTGAATACGCTCGAATTCCCTTTCCCGCAGTACAGAAAATACCAGAGAGAGATGGCGGTGACCGTATACAGGGCCCTCAGAGACGAAAAGAACATATATCTTCAGGCGCCAACCGGAATAGGAAAGACAATATCCACTCTGTTTCCGGCGCTCAAGAACATGGGCGTGACGGACAGCGAAAAAATATTCTATCTTACGGCGAGGACCACGATAAGAAAAGTAGCAGAGGATACTCTGCATTCAATAAATAAAGGCGGAACCAGGGTAAAATATCTCACCATAACAGCCAAGGACAAGATATGTTTCATGGAAAAGACACGGTGCATTCCGGAGTACTGCCCATACGCAAAGGGGTATTTTGACAGAGTCAGAGCTGCAGTTGAAGATATCCTTGGCGAAAAAGACTGCATAAACAGGGAGGCTGTAGAAGCATATGCGTCAAAGCACAGCGTATGCCCCTTCGAATTTCAGCTTGACATATCCATGGAATCCGATATCATAATCTGTGACTATAATTACCTATTTGCCCCCAATGTAGCGCTCAAGAGGCTGTTCGGGATGGAGCAGAAGCAGGACTATGTATTTCTCATAGATGAGGCTCACAACCTTCCGGAGCGGGCAAGGGAGATGTACTCC
>SAAM01000730.1 GCA_009929415.1 Clostridia bacterium
CATTGACAGCAGGTTCACTACGAATGCGAGCGCACTCGACGGCATAAGGCTTCACAGGAAGATACAGGAAGAATCCCCCGAAAACTATCAGAGCGAGGTAACTCTCCAGCACATAAAGGATTACAGCGATTTCGAGCTTCTGATCCAGGGCAGGGCAGACGGCATAATAACAGAGGACCTGGAATCAGGGACAAAAGTCACGGTAGATGAGATAAAGACCACGAAGCGGCCTCTTGACATGATACAGGAAAAAGAGCTGCACAGCGCGCAGGCAAAGTGCTACGGGTATATATATGCCCTGCAGAATGAGCTTGACGAAATAAACATAAGGCTTACCTACTGCCATGCAGTAACGGAGGCAATACGGGTTTTTGAGAACCGATTCAGCTTTGATGAGCTTAGCAGTTTCTTTGAAGGCCTCACGAGATCATTTGAGAAGAAGCTCAGAGAAAAGAAGCTCTGGAGAGAAATGCGGAATCTCAGCCTGAATTCGCTCGAGTTCCCGTTTCCTCACTACAGAAAACATCAGAGGGAGATGGCGGTTACCGTATACAGGGCTCTCAGAGACGAAAAGAACATATACCTCCAGGCGCCGACCGGAATAGGAAAGACCATATCTACCCTGTTTCCCGCGCTAAAGAACATGGGCGTGACGGACAGCGAAAAAATATTCTATCTTACGGCTAGGACCACTATAAGGAAGGTGGCAGAGGATACGCTGCATTCAATAAATAAAGGCGGAACCAGAGTAAAATATCTCACCATAACAGCCAAGGACAAGATATGTTTCATGGAAAAGACTCGGTGCATTCCGGAGTACTGTCCATATGCAAAGGGCTATTTTGACAGAGTCAGGGCCGCGGTCGAGGATATCCTTTCTGAAAAGGACTGCATAAACAGGGAAGCTGTAGAAGCATATGCGTCAAAGCACAGCGTATGCCCCTTCGAATTTCAGCTTGACATATCCATGGAATCCGATATCATAATCTGTGACTATAATTATCTCTTTGATCCCAACGTCGCGCTCAAGAGGCTGTTCGGGATGGAGCAGAAGCAGGACTATGTATTTCTCATAGATGAGGCTCACAACCTTCCGGAGCGGGCAAGGGAGATGTACTCC
>SAAM01000731.1 GCA_009929415.1 Clostridia bacterium
TACGAGAGGCAGGCCTTCATAGAATGAAGGAAGTACGAATATATCAGATCTGCTGAATTCTTCAGCGAGCTGCCTGTGATTCAGGATGCCCAAAAATTCTACTTTATGAGGGCATTCCTCAGCGGCCTGGCTTATCAGCAGCATGTCTTCGTTGCTTCCGCTTCCTCCTGCAAGGCTCAGCCTTATGGATTTAAACCCCATGTGCTGAGGATCTGTATCTGAAAGGGCATGTATGAGTTGAAGCAGCCCTTTTTTTCTTGATATCTTTCCAGCGTATATTATCCTGAGGACATCATTTTCAGTAGAGGCCATGGCTTCATGCGATTCTCTTACCGTGAATATCTCAGGGTTGTACCCGGTTCCTATTATCTCAAGCTTTTCAGAGATGTCTCTTCCGAGAAGGTCAATTATCTCGCTCCTTTGAGAATCGTGAAGGGCGTATATTCTGTCGAGCTTTCTGAGAGACTCTAAAGTACGGTCATTGTAGAAATCATGGCTTTTCAGCTGACGCAGGCATGTACCATGGCATACGCCTACTACTCTGTACTGGCTGAAGTATTCTGCAGTTATACCGGTCAGCAGGTAGAGATGGTGGCATATTATGAGGTCAGGCTCAAAGGAGCTTACTGCAGAAGATATCTTATCCAGCCATACTTTTTTGAATATCTCATAATCTCTTTCGCTCATGTCTCTGTATCTGATGCTTGAGTATGGCATCTCGTCGCTCATGCCAGGTATTTCGTATGGTATCTCATCTGAATTGTAAATAACAGGATAAGCCTCTCCACTTATCTGGCAAAGCAGCTCTGATTCGCTATGGCTGCTTATTCCGCATACAAGAGCCTGGGAGTGGCCCATCTTGTCAAAAGCCTTCATGAGCTCGCTGAGATAAACCCCGCTTCCTGTTGAAAATGGCTTTTGAGCCGTAATGTTCAGTATCTTCATCTGTATCCATCCTGATTCTGAATCAATTTTGATCTGTTTTCCTTAATTCCTGAGCAGCATAGCTGAGGGAGCTCCTGCACATGTCTTCCAGGCTTTCTTCTGCCTTCCATCCAAGTACTTTTTCTGCAAGAGAGGTGTCAGCGTAGCATACGCTCACGTCTCCCGGGCGCCTTGG
>SAAM01000732.1 GCA_009929415.1 Clostridia bacterium
CACTGCATCGCGCGGAGGGTTCTTGGATCTTTGCTTAAAAACAGCCCAAGGCTGAATGATATTCTTGCCTAAAACAGAAAAATAGGTTGTAGCAGCGAACCCCTCAAAACCACGCAGACTGTCAATAGTTTGAGCAGCATCAATCTTTTCCATGACTTCAGCAATTCGTGCTATCTGGCTCTTGATAAAAGAATCCCCATCTACTTTTCTAGCTATCCTTTGCATGAAAAGATATTGGTTCTTAACCTTCCCCTTAACAACCGCTCTCACAAACTCCCTACAAAATTGCTCATCGTGCAATAGCTCATATTGCCTCTGTCGTAAAAATACATTCTTGGCATCCTCAAACACCAGTTTACCGTCATACTTTCCATTCTTGGAGACAAATACTGTTTCGATAGAGTGTTTCATAAGCAACCGTAAAGCTTGACCGGTGATTTCCAACGTCCCCATGATGAACAATTGATCTACCGTATGAAGTGGAAGTGTAGACTGTGTCCCATCATAATCAAGAAACACAAGAGATTCTCCCCTCTTCGTAAGCTTTCCATTATTCGATACGATGTAAATCGTGCCCATACATACCTTCCTTGTCTGCTCTATAGTGGAGATACTTCCGAAAACATATATGCCTAAAAATATAGGTTCTATACACAATCTCTCCCTCACGATATTCATGTGCTACACGCTTAGTGACCGAATGAAGAGGAACGAGCCCTTTTGAGAATGCATATCCGACCATATACACTGTCGAACCAAATTCGCCTTGGATGACAAGATAGTCGCCGACAGCAGAAGTATCATCAATCCAGTCAATAAAGGGGTCTAACATGGAGGGTTGCAGCAACTTTTCAGTTGGAATAGAGGCCCAGCAAGCCTGGATTCCTGCAGGGGGAAGCAATATACGGGATACAGAAAACTCTGACTCCAATTCTGCTTTCTGCTGTTCAGTCAACCTGTGATTCAACAGACAAAGACCGCGATTCATATTCTCCCCTTAACCTTGCATACAGCAAACAAAGCAATTACAGAATCTCTATACACCCTTAGGCTGTCAGCACTAATGATGCCATCCTTCTTGGGTGATGATTTCCAAGCACCGACACCACCACCATG
>SAAM01000733.1 GCA_009929415.1 Clostridia bacterium
GTCGCAGGGCATCATGGTGCGTTACGGCGATACAACAACACCAATCACAAAGTCGAACACCGGCCAGATACTCTTCATGAAGGATCAGGGGTTTGTCTATGATATGAGAGACAAGAACACTGACGGGACGGTCTCGACATCCACTGACGTCAGCATTGAGATTGATTTTTCCAACGCGCTGAATTATAATTTTGTCACCAGCAAGTCGTATTGGCTGAAGGTCTGTCTGTACAGGACCGCAGACCCTGATTATCCGCTGAACGGCAATCCGGTGCAGACACTGATGATACCGATCGAGGTAGAGTCCGACAAAGAATACGGCTACAGAATGGATGTCGACAACGATCAGCTGAACGTAAATCTCTACAATACGGTGTCCGACGGGCAGACAGGGACAAACGTAATCCCTGATCTCTCGTTTGATACCCTGTACAGCAATGTCTCCGACAACAATGAAAACACCAGCGTGCGCTACAGCCTGTATAAAAGGGACGCGGCCGGGGTGTATCAGCTTTGTACAGACGACGCGGCGCTGCACGGGCTATCGCTGGGGATGGATTACGGCGCGTATACGCTCAGCGAGGCGTTCAGCGGAGGAACGGCGAAGTTCTCGCTCTGGCACTACAGCCTGAACGGGTCGGATACGGAGAGTGCGTATTACACAAGCGGCGAGGATACAGTGACAGTCGGGACGGTGGCCGTCACAATCAGCAATAACCGGATAACAGGCATTACAGCGACCAAAGACGGCAGCGCGGTCGCGGGTATGGACAGTATAATAAACGCAGTCATTGCGGCAAACGGTGTGAGCGGAATATCTCAGTCTATGACGCTGACACAGAAGGCGGTTTTCAGCGCCATAAAGAGGATACTGCTCCGATCCAGAACGGGTGCGACAATCGATGGAACCGGAACCAGCGCCATGGCGATATCCGGATTCAGCGGCGATCTGCCGCTCGGCAATTACAAAATTGTGGGAGGACTGTATGTCAACAACATTCAGGTAGCAAGCGACTACTTCATCTTCAATGTGAATAAGAATCTGCTTTACGACCCGATACAGTCCTGATTGCCCACAAGCTGCGCAATAAGCTACGGGGTATCCGGCAAGGCCC
>SAAM01000118.1 GCA_009929415.1 Clostridia bacterium
GACATGAAGGCCAATCTTGGCGCTTATCTGCAGATACTTTTTGACCAGGATCCAAAATCTGTAGGAGGCAAGCTGCCGGGAGAAGACTTCTATTTCATGAATCAGAAGTAAATACAGGGGACCAATATATGAACCCAGATAAAGAAAACAAAAGCAGGGACAAAATAACCAAAATTGCAGCAGTCTCCTTCTGGATACTGCTGTGGCAGTCTGCCAGCATGGCTGTGGGAGAAGAGATACTCCTGGCCTCTCCGGCTAAGGTTCTTGGCACGATAGTCGAGCTCTCAGGGCAGCCCTATTTCTGGAGCTCGATAAGCGGGTCTCTGATAAGGATGACTGCCGGCTTTGTGATGGCATGCAGCCTCGGGATGATCCTGTCCGTAATTTCCTATAAAAGCAGCATCATAAGGATAATGCTCGAGCCATTCATGCAGGCCGTGAAATCCATACCTGTGGCATCGTTTGTAATACTGGCGCTCGTATGGATAAGGACAGAAAATCTCTCCGTATTCATCTCTTTTCTGATGGTGCTTCCGATAATATACACAAACACCCTGAGCGGGCTTGTCGCTACAGACCGTGAGCTTCTTGAGATGGCAAAGATATTTCGGATCAGCCGCCTCAAAAAAGCGCTGTACATATATTCTCCTCTCGTAATGCCGTTCTTTCTTTCAGGAGCATCCATAGGGATTGCCTTCTGCTGGAAATCAGGCATAGCGGCAGAGGTCATAGGCCTTCCCGGAAATTCCATAGGGGAAAATCTGTACAGGTCAAAGATACTGCTTGATACGGCGGGGCTTTTTGCATGGACAATAACCATGATAATCATCAGCGTGATCTACGAAAAAACCATAATAGGGATAATAAAGGCAGTAAGCCGCAAGATTGAAAGAATATAAATTCAACTGGAGAGCATCATGAATACAGAATCTCACATAGTAATAAAGGATATCACAAAAAAATACGGGGACAGGACGGTCTTCAGTGGGTTTGACATCCAGCTGGAAAAGGCAGCATCAACTGTGCTGATGGGAAGATCCGGAAGAGGAAAGACTACCCTGCTGAGGATGCTTATGGGCCTTGAGACGCCTGACAGCGGAATCATCTGCGGACACGAGAATATGAGGCTTTCAGCTGTATTTCAGGAGGACCGGCTGTGCGAGCTCCTCAGCGTAGAGACGAACATAAAAATGGTGCTGAGCTCTGGCCGCGGCGGCAATCCGAAAAGCAGGCATGAGCGCATCGCAGAAAATCTCAGGCTGGCAGGGCTTGAAAATGAGATCAGGACGACTGTAAAAAACCTCAGCGGAGGCATGAAGAGGCGAGTTGCCATAGTAAGGGCAGTTATGGCAGAAAGCGACCTCATACTTATGGATGAACCCTTCAGGGGACTGGACGGCGAGACCAGGCTCATGTGCATGAAATACGTCAGAGAAAACACAAAGGGAAAGACTCTTGTCATAAGCACGCACAGCGACGAAGAAGCCAGGTACATGGGAGATAACATAATAAAAATATGATACGGCAGTGGGATAATATGGCAGGCATGATTCGTAGCGGATGTGCCTGTTTTTTTGCTCATATCAATTGTGAAAAACCATGTGATATGGTATTATTACAAAGTGAGATAATTAAGGATAATATAAGAAAGGCAGCGTAAATATAAATGTGCGGATTCGTAGGATTTTACAGCAGAAAAATAGAGAATAAAGAAGAAACTGTCAGAAATATGGGAAACATGATAATTCACAGAGGACCTGACAGCGAGGGAATATATACAGATGACGAGATAGCCATGGGATTCAGGAGGCTGAGCATAATAGACCTTGCAGAAGGCTCTCAGCCTATGAAGAATGAGGATGGCTCGATAATAATAACCTTCAACGGTGAGATATACAACTATCAGGAGATAAAAAAGGACCTGCTTGAAAAGGGTCATATATTCAGAAATAATTCAGATACAGAGGTACTTATCCACGGCTATGAGGAGTACGGCACAGACCTGCTTGGAAAGCTCAGAGGAATGTTTGCCTTTGTAATATGGGATTCTGTAAAGAAACAGCTTTTTGGAGCGAGAGACTTCTTTGGGATAAAGCCATTCTATTATTCAAAAATAGGAGATGAGCTTCTGTTTGGTTCAGAGATAAAGTCATTCCTTCCGTTCCCGGGATTTAAAAAAGAGGTTAACGAAGAGGCGCTCAAGCATTTCCTCGTATTCCAGTATTCCGTGCTCAATGAGACCTTCTTCAAGAACGTAAACAAACTGAAGCCGGGTCACTATTTCATATTCAGGGATGGAAAGATGGAGATAAGCAAGTATTTCGACCTGAGCTACAAGGTAGAGGACAAGCCTTTTGAGGAATATGTAAAGCTTATAGGAGAGTCTGTTGAAGAATCAGTGAAATATCACAAGATAAGCGACGTCGAGGTAGGAGCATTCCTTTCAGGAGGAGTGGATTCGAGCTACGTGGTTTCATGCGCAAAGCCGGACAACACCTACTCTGTAGGATTTGACAACCAGGGTTTTGACGAGACCGTCTATGCAAAGGAGCTTTCAGAAAAGCTTAACATACAGAACAAGTCGAAGATGATATCTGCAGATGAGTTCTTTGCTGCGATACCTATGGTACAGTACCATTCAGATGAGCCGCATGCAAACCTTTCATCAGTTCCGCTCTACTATCTTTCGCAGCTTGCGGCAAAGGACGTCAAGGTAGTGCTTTCAGGAGAAGGCGCAGACGAGCTCTTTGCAGGCTACAACGAGTATGAGGAGCCGACCATAAATCGCCTGTATTCTATGCTGCCTATGGGGCTTCGCAGAAAGATAAGGGATATGGTAAAGGACAGGCCTCACTTCACAGGCAAGACCATAATAATGAAATACGGACAGAGCGTCGAAGAGCGCTACATCGGCCAGGCTCACATAATGTCAGATGAGCAGGCAAATGACATACTAAGCAGCAAATACAAGAATCCGGTGACATACAGGGAGCTGACAAAGCCATATTATGACAAGGTGAAGAACCTCGATGACGTGACAAAGCGCTGCTATCTCGACATGAACATGTGGATAGTAGACGACATACTCCTGAAGGCCGACAAGATAACCATGGCTCACTCAATAGAGCTCAGAGTGCCATTCCTCGACAAGGAAGTGTGGAACCTCTCTACCAAGATTCCGGTCAAGTACAAGGTAAATGGGACCACAACGAAATACGTATTCAGGGAAGCTGCTCAGAAAAAGATCCCTCTTGACTGGGCAAAGCGAAGAAAAGCCGGATTCCTCGTGCCTTTCATCCACTGGATAAAAGAAGAGAAATACTGCAATATAGTGAGAGCGCAGTTTGAAAAGGAGTATGTTTCTGAGTTCTTTGACAGAGAAAAGATCCTTGCTCTGCTTGACGAGCACTATGCAGGAAAGAAGAACAATGGAAGGAAGATCTACACCATATATGCATTCCTTGTATGGTATGACCAGTATTTCGTAAGCTTTAATATGCCACAGGGCGCATAAAAAAGACATGTAAACTAATATATATTAAAATGGAGATATAATAAAACTGAAAGGAGAGGGAAACCGCATATTGCAGGTTTCCCGTTATTTTTATGAAGAAGATAGATAAAAGGATAATACTCGCGTCCAAATCGCCAAGGAGAAAAGAACTTATGGCGCTGACTCCATGGGATTTCATAATAGACGCAGCAGACGTAGATGAGACTATGGATGAGAATAGTGACATTGAAGAAAATCTGAAGGAGCTTGCATGCAGAAAAGCGGAGCCTATAGCAGAAAAATATCCTCATGACATAGTAATAGGAAGCGACACCATAGTCTATATAGACGGTCAGATACTTGGAAAGCCTGCAGACGAAGAGGATGCAAAAAGGCTTCTCAGACTGCTCTCAGGAAGGTCTCACAGCGTGTATACAGGAGTATGCATAATGGATGGAAATGGCAGGAGGATTAAATTCTGCGAAAAGACCTCTGTGGTTTTCAAGGAGCTCACGGAAGAAGAAATAGACTGGTACGTAAGATCCGGAGAGCCTATGGGAAAAGCTGGCGCGTATGGCATACAGGGCCACGCGGGACTGTTTGTAGAGTCCATAGTCGGAGATTACTACAATGTGGTGGGGCTGCCGCTCAACAGAGTATACGAAGAGCTCTGCAGTATATAGCTCGAGATTAAGGAGAAAAAACATGCTGGATAAAAATATTGTAAATGACGTGCTTATGGCTGCCCTTTCCCATGGGGGAGATTTTGCGGAGGTGTTTGCAGAAGACAGATTCGATTCTTCCATAGGCATGATAGAAGGAAAAGTAGAGAGGTCTTCAGCGGGCAGGACGGCAGGAGTCGGGATACGGATATTCAACGGATTTAACAGTGTCTACACATACACGAATGATATGGACAGAGAAGCTCTCATAAACCTTGCGATAAGCGCATCAAAGTCGCTCAGAGCGGTGCCTCAGGAGCTGAAGATTGACTTCGTGATGGAAGAAGCCGCCGTGAATCATCCGGTCATAGTGCTTCCTCAGTCTGTCTCAAAATCACACAAGGCAGAGCTGATGAGAAGAGCCCACCAGGCCGCATCGGAATATGATCCGTCAATAAGCCAGGTGAAGGTCAATTATCTGGATTTCACTCAGAATGTGCTCATTGCCAATTCAGAGGGAAGGTTCGTTACCGATCAGAGGACAAGGACGAGGTTTGTCATTAACGCAGTGGCCGAAAGAAACGGAAAGCTTGAGCAGGGCTTTATCGGAAAAGGCTCGGGCAAAGGCTTTGAGCTGTATGATGAAATAAAGGTAGAAGACATGGCAAGAGAGGCGGCCAGAATAGCGGTCACCATGACTGGAGCAGGAGCGGCGCCAAGCGGGAGATTTCCGGTCGTAATAGACAACAAATTCGGAGGAGTTATATTCCATGAGGCATGCGGCCATGGGCTTGAAGCCACCTCAGTGGCAAAAAACAACTCGGTATTTGCCGGAAAGCTCGGAGAAAAGATCGCATCAGAGGCAGTAACGGCCGTAGATGACGGCACGGTGCTCAGTGAATGGGGTTCATCCTCATATGACGATGAGGGAATGCAGACATCCAGGAATGTGCTGATTGAAAACGGAATCCTTAAAAACTATATGGTAGACAAGCTCAACGGAAGACGTATGAACATGACTCCGACAGGCTCGGCGAGGAGAGAATCGTACAAATACGCACCAACCTCAAGGATGACAAACACATATATACTGAATGGAAACAGCAGGTTTGAAGACATGATAGCTTCCATGGACAACGGCATATATGCAAAATACCTTGGAGGGGGCTCAGTAAACCCTGCCACAGGAGAATTCAATTTTGCCACGCAGGAAGCATATCTTGTGAAAAACGGAAAGATTGGCGCTCCTATAAAGGGAGCAACGCTGATCGGAACGGGTCCTGAGATACTTAACAGGATTGAAATGGTGAGCAACAACTTTGATTCCGGAGAAGGCATGTGCGGCTCGGTGAGCGGCTCCATTCCGGCAGGACTGGGACAGCCAGCCATAAAAGTATCAGAGATAACCGTTGGTGGAAAGGAGGCATAGATGGACAGACTTATAGAAAAACTGTTTGAAAAAGGAAGAATCAGAGGATTTGAGGATCAGGAAATATATCATGAATCAGCAAAGAGCCTTAGGATATCCGTATATCAGGGAGAGGTCGAGAAATTCAACATGTCAGAGCAGGGCGGGCTCTCATACAGAGGAATCACAGGCGGAAAGATGGGCTATGCCTACACCGAGATACTCGATGAAAATGCCCTGGACATGCTCGTTGATGAGGCGTATTCAAATGCTTCAGTCATAGAATCTCAGGACAGGGTATTTCTTCATGACGGCTCCGGAACTTATAAAGATCTTTCAGAAGATG
>SAAM01000734.1 GCA_009929415.1 Clostridia bacterium
GCGAGAGAGGCTTTGCCATTTTTGTGGATAATGACACCTATAACGCCTGCAGGGAAGATATTGACAAATATGATTCTATGCTGAAGGGCGAGGGTTTCAATACATTTCTCATGCCCTCAGCCTGGTCTACACCGGAACAGGTAAAGGAAAAGATTCTAAATCTCTACAAGGAACAGAATCTGGAAGGAGCTATATTTATCGGCCAGATTCCTGTGCCTATGATCAGGGATGCCCAGCATTTTTCTTCGGCATTCAAAATGGATCAGAAAAAATTCTCAATTTTTGAGTCCTCTGTCCCTTCGGACCGATTCTACGATGACTTTGACCTGAAGTTTGACTTTATTGCCAAGGATTCTCTTAAATCTCTCTTCTTCTATTACACTCTTCGCTGGGATTCCCCACAAAGGATTTCATGCGATATCTATACCGGAAGGTTAAAACCAACCAAGAGCGGAGAGGCAGGATATCAGCAGTTAAGGGATTATTTCAGGAAGCTCATAGTTGAAAGAGCTTCCGGAAATGCGATGGATGTATTGGTATCATATACCGGTGAAGGTTCGTTTTCAAACAGCATTACCGCATGGAAAGAGGAGGGAGTTACATTAAGGGAGCAGTTCCCTCAGGCTTTCGGTAACAGGAATTCGTCGAAGTTCCTTCTTTTTCATATGTATCCATATATGAAAGAGACTGTTACCGGCGAATTGCAGAGAGAAGATGTGGATCTGATGCTATTTCACGAACATGGTATGCCTGAAAGACAATATATGACAGGGATTCCAAAGGCTGACGGCACCGATCTCTATCCTGATGCTGCAAAAGCCCTGTTTAGGGAGCAGCTGAGGAAACTCAGGAGGGACAATAAGGATGTAGAGGCTTACAAGAAAAACTGGATGAACTATTACCATATAGATTCTACCTGGTTTGCAGGGGCTTTTGACAAGGAGCAGATGGTTAAGGACTCCTTGACTGAAATCAGTATGGGTATTGTATTGAAAGATCTTCCTCTGATAAAGCCTAACCCCAGGGTTGTGATATTCGATGCTTGTTACAACGGGGATTTCCGTGAAGATTCTTTTATTGCAGGGGAGTATATATTTGCTGCAGGCAAGACT
>SAAM01000735.1 GCA_009929415.1 Clostridia bacterium
AGGAAGAGAGTTGTATTGAGGAACTAAGTCGTATACCAACTCAGAATATCTGGAAGCCTCATAAACATTATCATTCTCTCCTTCGATTCTGTGTATTCTACTTTCCAAAACAAATACCTGATCCAAAAGCTCCTTTTTTGCATTTCCATAGTTGCTTTCAGGATGTTCTGCCGGTACACATCTCTCGTCAACCCAAAATAGCTCTATCTTCTCCCAGGGAATCAAAGCAGAATATATATCCCTCCAGAGCTTGAAAAGTACTGAAGCGCCACTTCCTCCTGAAACAGCCAAATAAAAGAAACCCTCCTTGTTTTTCACTGCATTGATAAGGATTTCTGTTAATTCTCTAGCCTGTGGGTAATTATAATTCACAATATAAGTCGGTATTAATTAAGTTTTTACAAGGATTTGTCCACTTTCCTGCATCTGAAAATAGTGACTCACTTTCCAATGGGCCCCATGTGCCTGCAGGATAACCGTACAAAGGAGGATTATCTCTTTTCCAGAATGTGAGAATCCTGTCAAAAAACCTCCAGCTCTCTATAACAGCATCACTTCTGGTAAAGAGAATCGGTTCACCATTCATACAATCTTCAATCAATCTTGAATAGGCATCCTCAGTCGGAAGAACTCCCAGTTTATCATATGTAAAGTCCATAGCAACCTGCTTTACCTCGAATCCGGGACCGGGAACCTTCATGTCAAGTTTAAGTAGGGCACCTTCATTTGGTTGTATTCTTATAATCAACTGATTATTTGCAGGAACCTCCTTCCTTCCGGAAAAAAGTGTATGAGGTGTTTGCCTGAAGTGTATTACAATCTCTGTAACTTTGGTTGGCATCTCCTTTCCAGTTCTTATATAAAAAGGGACACCCTCCCAACGCCAGTTATTAATAAATAGCTTCATGGCAAGAAAAGTTTCAGTAAAAGATTCAGGATCAACCCCTTTCTCTTGACGATATCCAACCTTGCCAGGCAAAGAGGATGATGTATACTGTCCCCTGATTACATATGATTCGATATCTTTATCTGATAACGGTTTGAGAGATTTGTAAACCTTAACCACTTCATCCCGGAACTCCTTCTCGTTGTACTCTCTGGGTGGTTCCATT
>SAAM01000736.1 GCA_009929415.1 Clostridia bacterium
AAAGATTATTCTGAAGTCATTACGCGTATAAGGCAAATAATTGAAACTAACCAGATTGAGGGTGCGATGGTAGGCGCTTATAACGCTAACATCGTATCAAGGATTAACGGACTCACCGATAAGATGGATATCGAGTCTGGAGGAGAGAAGCTAAAGGCTGTTATACAGGTTCAGGTCGTTAACACAGGTGTCCCACTTGCATCCTCCGAGGATGAGATAAAGCCATAAGCCATGCAGACATCCATCCTATACGACATTAACAAGACTTCTCAGGAGAAGATCCTCATAAACCAAGGAGGGACTTCATCTGGGAAGACATACAGCATTGTACAAGTCTTGTTTACGTTAGGCATGGAAGATCCTGGATGTGTTATCACGGTTGTAGGGCAAGACGTTCCCAACTTAAAGAAGGGAGCATATCGAGACGCTAAGACAGAGTATCACAGAAGCAAAGAACTTGTATCGTGGTACGGTAGACCTAACGAGACAGACAGGACGTTCTCCTGCAAGAATGGCTCTATCATGGAGTTTACTTCATTCAAGGACGAACAGGACGCGAAATCAGGGAAGCGTGACTATCTGTTCATCAATGAGGCAGATGGTATTCCTTATCCTGTATACAGACAGCTTGCATTGCGTACAAGGAAGAAGATCTTCATTGACTACAACCCTTCTACCCGGTTCTGGGTGCATGAGCAGCTCATAGGTAAGCCAGGAACAAAGTTAATCATTTCCGACCACAGGCATAATCCTTTCCTCTCACAGGAAGAACATGAGAAGATAGAGTCAATCGATGATCCGGAGTTCTGGAAGGTGTATGCAAGGGGCATGACAGGCGAGCTGAAAGGCTTGATCTATCCGGGGTGGAATATCTGCGAGGATATGCCGAGAGATTACAAATACAGATGGTTCGGTCTTGACTTCGGGTTTACCAATGATCCAACGGCATTGGTCGAAGTAAGGCTATCCGGAGGTGCATTGTACATCGATGAGTTGATCTATCAGAAAGGGATGCTTAACAGCGATATCTATAGTGCAGCGAAATCATCCGGAGTGACAAGTGGTCACGAGATCATAGCGGATGCAGCAGAGCCTAAATCTATTGCCGAG
>SAAM01000737.1 GCA_009929415.1 Clostridia bacterium
AACAACTCTTGCAGACCTGCGCCAACGTTCGATAGCCATTGCTGCCACTTCACTATTGTCTCGGTCAATCATGCCTGCCGTTGCATTATTCCAGACATCGGTCATGGTGTAATAACGAACACTGAGATAGAGCTTCCGTAGCATTTTATTGAAAGAGGATAGTCTATCTTCCAATGCCCATAGCATTTGAGAACGTTCAGCCCCGGTCAGCATATTCATTTCTCCACCCGTTGAGATACCTTCTCGTAGCAAGGTGAAAACAGAAATCAGTTCTGTGGCCGTTTCTATATACAGGTTGTTCATCGATATGGAAGCCACAAGACCTTGCGGATTATTTTCAATGACCTTCTTCATTTGACCCAGGGTGATGAAGATATGAACACCATCATGGTAGAGCGATGTTCCTGCCTTGAGGGTAGAAGCATAGCCGTTTACTGTTTTCAGATAACCACTGTATTTGCCTTCCCATTCCTTTATCTTGTTATACTCGGCAGCCATGGTGTTTTGCAGGATAGCAGTATGGGTTTGTCCTTTGGTTTGGCTTTGAATCTGTTTGTTGATAAGTTCGTTACCTTCTGCCAACGCCAACCATTCTCCCGGATTCATCACCACCCATTCGGCTCGGATAGGTAGTACAGAAAGACATAGCAGTCCCACTGCCAATATTCTTTTATCGATTCGCAATTTCATAGATTCCCTTTCTTCTTCGGTTTAGTTCAACTCTTTCTCTGACCAATGACGCCAAGTCCAAATCATTCTTCACGCCGATGATGTCTAACTTGGGTGTACTGCGGTCGCCAGAATAGATGGTTATTGTTTTCAACCCACAGATTTGCTGCATGAGTGTTCTATGCCCATTGAAATCGACAATGCGATACAACTCCAGATATTCACTCTTGCGGGTAAACACTCCATGATTCATGATGAGCTGCTCCTCGTTGATTCTACACTCAATCCGTCTGAGATAGATAAAGGTGTAGAGCAATCGGACGGCTAACAGCCCTGCAATAATCAGACATAGATTTGCCAATGGCATTTCATCCATACCACCGGCAATGAAAGCTACCGAGGTGATGATGAGCATGGGCAATTCATTGATGACAAACTGC
>SAAM01000119.1 GCA_009929415.1 Clostridia bacterium
ATCGTGAACCTGCTTGACGGAACGTCCTTCCAGGTAAGCACACATGCTATACCTTCGACATTTTCAGCGCGGCTGACATCTATATCCTCTATGATCGCATGGGCGTGAGGGCTCCTGAGGATCTTTATTATAAGTGCATCTTCCGGAGCTATATCATCTGTGTATACTGGCTTTCCAGTGACCAGAGGCATGGCGTCTTTCTTTCTGAAACTGTTGTTTACAGATCTGAATTTACTTATGTCGACTTTAGGTTCTTTTATATAACGAGCCATCTATTTCACCTCCCCGATATAATCATTCGAAAGATCGGTATGACTTCCTGTTATATCTATGCTGTGAGCTGCGAAATATCTTCTGAGCGCTCTTATATGGCCCATGTATCCGGTGCATCTGCAGAGATTTCCGGCAAGGTATGACAGGATATCTTCTTCGCTGGCCTCAGTTCTTTCTTCGTTTACCCATTCGTTTTTCATTGCGATGATGTTCATTATAAATCCCGGGCTGCAGTAGCCGCACTGCTCTGCTCCCTCGTCAGCGATGTATCCGCCGATTTCAGCAGCGTCCTTCTGCATTCCCTCAAGCGTGGTGACCTGCTGGCCATCCGCTCTCACCGCCGGAGTCGAGCATGAAAGCACGGGCTTTCCATTAAGATGCACTGTACAGAGCCCGCAGTTTGAGGTCTCGCATCCTCTCTTTACGCTGGTATATCCATTTTCTCTCAGGAAATCTATCAGCATCATGTCTGGAGAGATCTCCCTTATGAGGATTTTTTTGTTTACCGTTATTCTTACTTCCATGAAGAAGCTCCTTTCTCAGCAAGCTTTGCAAGGACCTTTGCAGCAAGAGCCCTGGAAAGGATCATTCTGTACTGGGCACTTGCCTTTATATTGCTTCCGTAATTCAGACTGTTCAGATCTTCAATCAGATATTTGTCTACAAGACTGTTAATTGCATCACAGGAATTGTTATTCACATCCTGTGCATAACTTGTGAATAATTCAGATATGTCAAAATTTTCTGATTTTATCAACCTTGCCACGTTAGGCCTTGCACCTACTGCAATCTGAAGCTTGGAGGTATCTGACCCATGTATCGGCTTTTCGATTGAAGCGGACACAGTGAGCTGTGGAAAATCTGTCGAGATTATGCGAAGGGACTCATATGAACAGACTGAGTCACGTTTATTTATGATTATCCTGGACAGCACGGAGTTATCTCTCTTAAGTGAAACGAAGTTCTCAAGTGGAATTATCTCGGTGCTTCCGTTGAATATTTCCACGCTGGCATCAAGGACCATGAGCGCCGTAATGACATCCGAGAAGCCATAACGTCCAAAAACGCTTCCTCCTACTGTAGCTCCGTTTCTAAACTGAACTCCTACGATAGATTTGAGTGCATCTCTGAAATAGTCTCCAAAATATTTCTGAAGGACTTCGCTTTTTTCCATTTCCCTCAGCGTCACCATAGCTCCTATCTCTATATGAGAATCGCAGTCCTTTATGTCGTCGAGCCCGAGCCCGGAAAGATCTATGAGGGTATTAATGTTCTTCTTGCTCTGCTTGAGCCACATCAGGCCTCCCATGATGACGTTTGTCCTCGTCTTGTTGAGTTCATAGGCCTGCTCGAGGCTGCCTGCTCGTATATAATTTTTTGCAGTATACAACTGACTCCTCCTTAATTTAAAAATACTCAATATTAACTATCTTGCCGATTTTTTCAAGCTCTGCCTTCATCTCTTTTATGAGGTTGAGCTTGAGTCCGAGGGATATCGGCATCTCAGGGTTCTGATGGGCAGGATTTATAGCCCTTCCGACCAGGAATCTGACCTCGGTGGATTCTTCGAGGAGAATCCGTACAAGCCTTGAGGCTGCATCTTTTTTTGAAAGCGCGATGACCTTTTCAGAGCGGTCCATGTATGGGAATCTCTTTAACATGTCAAGTGTCTTTCCGATCGTGAGAACGCCCTCTGTTACAAGGTCGATGCCTTTTATATCAGCGGCAGGCGGTATGCCGGGGTTCTCGTAGTTAAGGGTGACTGTGAGCTGCTCTCCGGTATGGGAGCTTACTATCTGAGATGTAGTTCCGCCGCACACTACCTTTATACCCCTGCTTTGCACAAGCTTATCAACTACGATCGGATCAAGCTCCGGATTTATTGGAGGGCCTATCATTATGGTAACAGGATTGCTTTCCTTAAATCTTATGGCGCATACCGTGGAGTCATCTCCGATCTCTCCCATGTAAAGGGCATCCACCGCGTTGAGGATCCGGCTGCACATTTCAACAGGAGATATGTCATGGCTTATATTTTCACTTACGAACTTTACTATATTATCATATTGCCACCCAAGGTCAAGCAGTTTTCCTACGCCCGCATGGACTACTCCATCGCTGAAGCCTACGAGCATGTCTCCGTTTTCTGCCTTGAAGGATGAGTGATAGACTGTCTTGTCATCTATGGACATGGGGACTCTCTCCAGATCCAGGATCTGGTTTTTGCGAAAAAGCGTCACGAGAGGATTGTCAAACTCGGCAACAGTGCACATCCCATCGGGCATTACCCTTATTATGGTGAAGGTGGAGTAGGCTATGTCTCTCTCCCTGCATACAGGAAGCGTTCCGGCTATGGTCTCTATGGCGTCTGTCAGCCTTGCGCCGCCAAGAAGCATTGTAGCTATGATCTTGCTTGTCAGAGTCGAAAGTATGTTGGCCTTCACTCCGCTTCCGAGTCCGTCTGCAAGCACGGCCACAAAGCTGTTTTCCTGACGCACGAATTCCACCTTGTCGCCGCACAGCTCCTCCCCGTGATGGTTGAGGCTTTCATATGCGGCATCTACGTAAATTTCCATGGCAGCCTCCTAATCGTTAACTATGGTTTCCTTGAGGTTGTTGAGGGCGAGCTTTGTCTCAGCGGCGGTTTCTCCAAGAAGGCTGGCAATCTCCTGGACTACCCGCATCTGCTTCTCGATGACGTTCTGAGTGACATCGGCAGTGTGTATCCTCATCTTCAATATCTGCTCCTTGTGGAGCTCTTCTGCGGAGGTATCCTTTATGAAGGCGACAAAGGTGTCATGCTCTTCGATGTATACCATTGTCTTCTCTATATATATCTCCATGTCCAGTATCTTGAGCTTCAGGTTCTGCATTACCGGAGATTTGGATTCTCGGGCCATGTCAAAGGAGTCATCGTCATAAAGCTCCGGGATTATGCCGCCTATTATCTCAGATTCATCTACCTTGTATATCTTTGCCGCCATAGGATTTATGTCGACCACGAAATGGTCTCTGTCAAGTGCGACTATTCCGTTTGGAGAATGTTCGATGATTACATTTGAAAAATTCTCTGCCTTCTTCCTGAAGAAAGGAAGGCACATCTTTATGTCAGCTTTTCCGTAGAACACAGCCTCAGCCTTGCTTCTGCAGGTAAGGTATCCGCAAGTTCCGCAGTTGAGCTCGTCTTCGGGCCTGTGCTTGCCCATCTGGGCAAGTATCGCGGTTATATCATCCGGCTGCGGCTGCTTCACGACTGATTTCCTGTTGAGATACTGTCTCTCGAGGGTTATTTCATATATGCTTTCGTCTCCGGAAAAGGCTCTGTCGTGCTTCTCTGGAGCTTTTGAAAGCCTGTGGCTGGCAAATACGGTCCGCTTTCTTGCTATCTTGAATATAGGGCCGTTCATGCACGCGCCCTTGCATATGTTGGCTTCTATGAACAGCTTTTCCTGCGGCATGTTTCCTGTCCTCAGGCATTCATCCAGATAAGCAAACATGTCAATGCAGTCCCTTGCGCCGTCAATAGCCACAGGAAGATAATCCGCAAACGGCTCTGTCACGGCCATCGAATCGATGACTCCTCTTGAGCGCGGATATATTCTTGCTGCGGTATCGCGAAGGCCCTGGACATCTGAGGCAGAAAATCCGGGATCTTCAGTGTGGCTCCTGATATGGCCTCTTCCGCTTGCAAGCTCAGAGGAAATCCAGCTGTCTATCTCGTCAAAGGTAAGCACATTATCGATATATCCGCTCAGAAGAATGTCGGAGGGCTCGTATTTCTTGCTTATGCACGGGCCTATGAACACCACGTGGGCATCCTCGTGCATCTCACGGATGAGCTTTGCGTGCGCCATCATGGGCGACAGCGTAGGGGCAATGAGCTCGATGACGCGTGGATAATGGCGTTCAATCAGCATTACGACAGAAGGGCAGGCGCTCGTTATGATAACGGGCATTTTCCCCTCTCTGATTATGCGTGAGTAATCGTGGTTTACCATGCTGGCACCAACTGCAGTTTCCTGAGCATCGGAAAATCCGAGGTCGAGGAGGCGGTCTCTGAGATTCTCAAAGCCGGATTCTGACCATGCCTTGTAGGAAGGGGCCACTGAGGCTATGACTTTCTTTCCTGATGCTATCAGAGTCTGAACCTGATATAGCTCGCTCTGTATGAACTTGGCCTTGTGAGGGCAGACCTCAATGCATTTTCCGCAGAGTATGCATTCACTTTCTATTATGGTGGCCTTGTCATCCTTGAACTGAATGGATTTGACCGGACACTCCCTTATACATCTGTAACAGGCCTGGCAGCTGCCAGGGTTGAGATTTATATATGACATGGAGGCTCCTTTCAGGAATTGTCAGATACAGCTTTTGGAAGTATGAATTCCAGAAATCTGTCTGGAGCATTAGAGATATTCACACCAGAAATAAGCTGCCCGTCAACGCTCGTGGAAATTCCATTGACGCAGTTCTTCATGCAGAATGAAGCCTTGATATTAATCTTATCCGAAACACCATGTTCCTGAGCCATTTCCTTAAAAGTCTGGACAACTCTGTAGGATCCCTTCATATGGCAGGAACTTCCAACGCATATTACCACTTCGACCATCTTGACCTCCAGTTTTATCTGTTTATGAATCAGTAATATTATATCAATAACGCGGTATTATAGCAATAACACAGAATGGCGCTCTGGCTTCTGCGTCAATGCTGAACCGCAGAGATTGGATGTTCATAAGGATTTTTTATGCTTCATAAGACTTACTTATTATGAAATGAAATGAGAATATGGTATATTAAATTGAGATAAAATTAACAATTGTATAAAATTAACGAGCATATGAGCACATACTGGAAGGGAATTATAAATGTACAGAAAAACTGCAACTGAAAAAATACTCTCATGGGGGACTGCGGTTTCTATTTTGCTTTTGTGGCTTATTGTTTCTGAATTCGGACTGATTGACCAGAATCTGGTCCCGACTCCGCAGGCAGTATTTGCAGCTTTCATTGAAATCATGGAAAACGGCTACAAGAACTTTACTTTGCTGGAGCATCTGGGAGAGAGCATGAAGAGGCTTGTGATTGCCTTTGTGCTGTCCTGTGTGACCGCAGTTCCGCTGGGGATTGCGAGCGGCTATAATTCAAGGATCAGAGCGATTTTTGAGCCGATCATAGAATTCTACAGACCGCTTCCTCCGCTTGCATACTATACTCTGCTGGTTCTCTGGATGGGGATAGAAAACGAGTCAAAAATCTCGCTGCTGTATCTTGCATGCTTTGCACCGGCATATATATCATGCGTGTCGGCAGTGATAAAAATCAGGGAAGACTATATAAACAGCGCTTTTACGGTGGGTGCATCAAGGCTTCAGGTAATCGTCCATGTAATATTTCCTGCGTGTCTGCCGGATATTTTTACTGGACTTAGGACATCGCTTGGAGTTGCATACACGACGCTGGTGTCGGCGGAGATGGTAGCTGCGAATTCGGGGATAGGATGGATGGTGCTCGATGCGAGCAGGTACCTCAGGAGCGACATAATATTCCTGGGAATAATTGTAATGGGAATAACAGGCATATTGCTGGACCGTGGAATACAGCT
>SAAM01000738.1 GCA_009929415.1 Clostridia bacterium
TCACGCAAAAAAATGGAGATTTACGTCATGAAGAAAAAGTTTGTATTGACTCTGGCGCTGGTTCTCATGGTTGCAGCAAGCCTGATGGCTGCTACCCCGCTCGAAGTAAGCGGTTCTTTTAAGGCTGGGTACGATTTCACTTTCGCTGGTGGAAGTACGATCGATGCTGCCAATGATTACAAGGCAACGATTAATGCTTCAGTTGCTGGTGATTTCTGGAAGGTTACCATTGCTAATAACGAGGCTCTTCGTTTTGGTGAAAAGAAAGACAGTTTTTACAACATGAAAGCTGAAATCTATCTGACCAAGGCTCTTGCTGAACAAGGTATGGACATGGGTGATCTGGGCCTTACTCTCCATGTTGGTACTGGTGTTGGCAAGGATGCTCTCACTGTATTGGCAAACAAGGCTGATTTCCGCAAAGATAAGCAATTGCAGATGGCTTCTGCCAAGAACTTTGGTGTAACTGTCGATTATGGCACACTTCTCAAGGGGTATGTCTCTGTTGATCCGACTGTTGCTGCTCTTCCGATGGTAGCAAGTGTTAAGTTCATGCCTGTTGACGGTATTGAAGCTGCAGTTGGGTTCAGTAACAACTTCACTGAAACCAAGACTCCGATTACCAATGCTAAGGGCCTAGCTGTTTCTGCAAAGGCTGACGTAGCAAAGCTTGTTGAATTGGATTTCGCTCTCGCTGCAACTGCTGAATTCTTGATGGATTTGGATGCTTCCAAGAATACTATCACTGCTGACGTAGCTGGTGAATACGAAGGCATTGGCCTCTGGGTTGCTTACCAGAAGGATTATGCTAACGTAAACAAGCTTGCTGCTAAAGCTTCTTATGCCACCAAGGTTGAAGATTTTGATTTGAGTGCAAGCTTCCAGGCTAAGATGAATGATCTTGCAAAAGTTGCAGATAAGACCAAGACTGAGTATACCATTGCTGCAGGTGCTACTTATGCAATGGGTGGCGCAACCTATGCTCTTGATGCAGAGTATACTGTGAATGCTGCTTCCTTTACTCTTACTCCTAGCGTTTCTATCTCCTTCTAATCTGAAGTCAATAGATAATGTTGAAAAGTGGCCCATCGTTGATGGGTCACTTTTT
>SAAM01000739.1 GCA_009929415.1 Clostridia bacterium
CGAGGCAGACGAAATGCTCAATATGGGCTTTACAGATAGTATTAATGCGATATTAGCTGAAGTACCTGCATCAAGAAACATGCTTTTATTCTCGGCTACTATGCCTCAGGGAATAGCCAGCATCTCTAAAAAGTACATGAACAACCCAAAAGAAGTTCTGATAGGCAACAAAAACGAAGGAAATAAGAATATCAAGCATATTTCTTACATCGTTCAGGCCAGAGACAAGTACCTTGCTCTTAAACGTATAGCCGACTTCTACCCCAACATTTATGGTATTATTTTCTGCCGTACCCGTAAAGAAACACAGGAAATCGCTGATAAATTAATTCAGGATGGCTACAGCGCAGATTCGCTGCACGGTGAATTAAGTCAGCAGCAACGTGACTACGTAATGCAAAAATTTCGTGTAAAGAACATTCAGTTATTAGTTGCAACAGACGTGGCAGCTCGCGGATTGGACGTTGACGATCTTACACACGTAATCAACTACGGTTTACCGGACGAAGTAGAATCTTACACTCACCGTAGCGGTCGAACCGGTCGTGCAGGCAAGACTGGTATTTCAATTGCCATTTGCCACGTGAAAGAAAAAGGAAGAATTCGTGACATAGAACGAATCATCAACAAGAAATTTGAAAAGGGTGTAATGCCTACCGGTCAGGCTATCTGCGAAAAGCAGCTGCTCAACCTGGTTGACCAGATTGAAAAAGTAAAAGTAAATGAAGAGGAAATAAGTCCGCTTATGCCTGACATTTATCGCAAACTGGAATGGCTGGAAAAAGAAGATATCATCAAGCGAATGGTTTCAATGGAATTTAATCGTTTGATTGACTACTATAGCAATGCACCTGAAATACAGGATGCAACAGATGAAAGAGGTTCTCGCAGAGGGGAATTAGGAAGTAGAGAATTTGGAAGTAGTGATCGGGGAGAAAGAGGAAGCAGAAATCCTTCGCAAGCTCAGGAGGGCTATTCACGCCTATTCCTTAACTTCGGAAAGACCGACGGATTATATCCGAATCAGCTGATCGAACTAATCAACAAATGTGTTCCGGGTAAAGTGCAAATTGGAAAAATAGATTTACGCGACAACTTCTCCTTCTTT
>SAAM01000740.1 GCA_009929415.1 Clostridia bacterium
CTAAGGCTGCTCGTAAGGAACGAATGAGTAAGAAATAATTTTAAAATCGAAAAGTATGTTAGATTTTTCAAAATTAACACCAACCAACCACGCAGTACAGTCATTGCGTGAGTTGATCGCCTTGAGCACATTCAAGGGAGAACAGTTAGAGAATATCGTTACCGTAATGGGTGGCGTGGTACATGGAGATAGACTTGGGTTTATCGGTGACATGAGCCGTGTCGGGAAAAAAGGCGGAGGTTGTAATCCTTCCTATACCACAGCTTCAATCTCTTCTGCGGAAAAAGTATGGGCATTAGGCAAGTGGGAGATCCCACTAAAGCTATGCTACGAGGCTCTTGAGGGAACAATCGCAGAGTATTGTCTGAACGAAGGAACATCTATCCAAAACCTTACTTCAACCGAATACATGACTGTAATCGTTGAGCCTGCTCTCGAGAAGGCAATGATTGAGATGGTATGGCGTATGAGTTGGTTTGGCGATACCGCTGCCAAAAACATAGCTGATTCAGGAAACATCACTGCAGGCGTAGATACTGCCCTGTTGACTACCTGCGATGGTCTGTTCAAGAGACTGTTTGCCATCGGAGCCGGCGCAGCTTCACAGAAGAGCGCTATCGCTGCCAACGCTGAAGCTACCTACGCTTTGCAGAAATCCGTATTGTTAGGCTCCAGAGTTGCTACCGGTTTGTTCGAGACTATCCGCATGGATGCCGACAGCCGTATCGCTTCCTTAGATGGTGCAGGTATATTCTGTACAAAATCTCTTGCAGATGCTCTCCAGTACGACATCAAAAGTACCTACAAGACCAATCTTCCTTGGGAGAAGATCTTCACTGGGTTCGAGATGACAGAATGGGATGGAGTAACAATCTACAAGGTATCCAACTGGGATAGAATGATCAAGGAATACGAGGACAACGGTACGAAGTTGAACCTTCCGCACCGTGCTGTTTACTCTGCTCCATCCAACCTGCTTGTTGGTACTTCTGGCCCACAGCCTATCTCCGACCTGTCTATCAAGTTTGATGACATTACTCGTAACAACTACATCTATTCAACAGGCAAGTTAGGTACACTTGTGCAGGAAGATGCAATGGTTCACGTA
>SAAM01000741.1 GCA_009929415.1 Clostridia bacterium
TCTCAGTTGGATAAGGTTAAAGCATTCCCTTCAAATGCAAATTTCATACTTTTAAGAATAGATAACGGTAAAAAAGCTTGTGAGATTAAAGATGAAATGATAAAGAAATATGGGATACTTATAAGAGACTGCTCAAATTTTAAAGGTCTTGATGACAGGTATATAAGAATAAATGTTAAAGAGAAAGAAAAGAATGATTTCTTTTTTGAATGTTTCAAGAAAATAATACAGTAGATGGAGAAAAATATGGCAAAAAATCTAATGGTACAGGGAACGTCCTCTGGAGCAGGCAAGAGCATAGTCGCTACAGCTCTTTGCCGGATATTGACTCAGGACGGATACAGCGTAGCTCCCTTTAAATCACAGAACATGGCTCTGAACTCATTTGTTACAGACAAAGGATTTGAAATGGGAAGAGCTCAGGTAGTTCAGGCAGAAGCATGCAATAAGATTCCTCGGGTTGAAATGAATCCACTGTTACTGAAACCGGCTGGTAATAATATTTCTCAGATAATCTATATGGGCAGGATATATGACAACCTTGAAAGCTCCGAGTTCAAGAAAATCAAACCGGATCTTATCCCTGGCATAAAAGATGCCTATGATACTCTTGCCTCCGAAAATGACATCATTATTATAGAGGGAGCAGGAAGTCCGGCAGAAATAAACATGAACGAGAATGATATAGCAAATATGGGAATGGCCGACCTGGCAGATTCGCCAGTCATACTTGTAGCTGATATCGACAGAGGAGGAGTATTTGCATCAATATATGGTACAATAATGCTCCTTAAAGAAGAGCACAGGGAACGGATAAAAGGAATCATAATTAATAAGTTCAGGGGAAGAGCAGAACTGCTTGAAGATGGCATCCTCAAAATTGAACAGCTGACCGGAAAACCGGTTCTTGGTATAATCCCTTATATTAACATAGAACTCGAAGATGAGGACTCAATAACAGAAAAACAGCATAAAGTAAAATCTGATAAAGACAGCATCCATATCGAAATTGTTCGGCTCAACCATATATCGAATGCAACCGACTTTGATATATTCAGAAGATATGATGATGTAACAGTAAGATACACAGATCTTGATTCTGAGTTT
>SAAM01000120.1 GCA_009929415.1 Clostridia bacterium
AAAAATAATAAAAGCCTGGGGATTCATCCTCAAGCTTTTTTATTATTATGCTCTTGCAACTTTTCCAGAACGTAGACATCTTGTACAAACCTTAAGCTTCTTTGGCGTACTGTCAACAATAGCTCTAACTACTCTAAGGTTAGGAGTCCAAGTTCTTTTGTTATGACGATTTGAATGGCTGACATTATTTCCAGAAATTTTACCTTTTCCGCATACATCACAAACCTTTGCCATGCAAAACACCTCCTTCAAATCAATAATCGTGAATTTAACAAATATTATATTACCATAGCTTTGGATTAATTGCAACATAAAGTTATCACAATAAAAATAATAATTAATACATATAACAGCTAACCATGCTGTAACAAAATATTTGTCATGAGACCATTATAACACTAAACCGCTTGAATAAATACAAAAATTATTATACAATAAAGAAATAGTCAATTTACTAATAAGAGAACAGGAGGCAAAAATGCTAAATATAGTAAATGAATATGGAACGATATCTATGGGAAAAGAAGTGGTTTCAAAAATAGCAAGTCAGGCAGCCTTGGAATGCTATGGCCTTGTAGGAATGGCCTCTAAAAATAAATACGGAATAGTTGAACTCTTATCCAGATCAAATGGCAGCAGAGGAATAGAAGTAAACATAGAGAACGGCGTAATAGAAATTGAAATATCCGTGATAGTTCAGTACGGAACAAAAGTTTCAGTAGTAGCAGACAACATCATTGAAAGAGTAAAATATTATGTAGAAAATCAGACAGGACTCAAGGTATCGAAAATTGGAATTAACGTACAGGGAGTAAGAGTCCAGAAATAGCAGGAGGATACAATGGATAAGATTGACGGGAAGTTATTAAGAGAAATGATAATTTCTGGAGCAAATAAACTCACGAATGACAAGGCTCTTATAGACAGGTTAAACGTATTTCCAGTGCCAGACGGCGATACAGGTACAAATATGTCACTTACGATAGCTTCGGCTATATCGGAGCTCTCAAAGCTCAAAGAGGACGATATAACTCTCATAGGAAAAGCAATAGCCAAAGGTTCCCTTATGGGAGCAAGAGGAAACTCGGGAGTGATACTTTCTCAGATACTGAGAGGATTTGCAAAAGGAATAGAAGGCAGGGATGTACTGACGGTAAAGGATGTAGCTCAGGCACTCAAGGACTCATCAGATGTAGCCTACAAGGCGGTAATGAAGCCGGTTGAAGGAACCATCCTCACAGTCATAAGAGAAACAGCCGCATATGCCATGTCTATCAGAAAAGAAGATATATCTATGGAGGATTTCCTGAACAGGATCCTCGAAGAAGCCAGGGGCTCTCTGAGCAGGACTCCGGAGCTCCTGAAGGCGCTCAAGGAAGCCAATGTAGTGGACTCAGGCGGAAAAGGGCTTGTTTCCTTCATGGAAGGTATGCTGATGGGATATTACGGTCAGATGGTTGAGGCAAAGCAGGCAGACAGCATCGACTACGAAGAATTTATGGAAAGCGACAGCCATATATTTGAAGGAGAGATCGAATTTGGTTACTGCACCGAGTTTATGGTAATAAATGCAGATATAGAGCCACAGGAACTCAGATCCAGGATAGAGAGAATGGGAGACTCAATGGTAGTCGTAGGCGATGAGGGAATAATCAAGATCCACATCCATACAAACGACCCGGGAAAAGTGCTTGAGATAGCAGGAAAGCACGGTCAGCTCGACAGGATGAAGATAGAGAACATGAGACTTCAGCAGCAGAGCCTTATGGCAGATAAAAAAGAAGAGCCAAAGCCATATGGAATAATATCAGTATCCATGGGAAGCGGCATAGCTCATATAATGAAAGATTTTGGAGTAGATACAGTAATAGAAGGCGGGCAGACCATGAATCCGAGCACGCAGGATTTTATAAAAGCCATCAACAATGTAAATGCTGAGAAGATAATAATACTTCCGAACAATTCAAATATAATACTTGCTGCAAACCAGGCAAAGGAACTCAGCGAGAAGAATGTAGAGGTAATACCTACAAAAACAGTGCCTCAGGCAATATCCGCACTGATGGTGTTCGAGCCCTCAGAAGACTTTGAAACAAACACGGAAAACATGATGGAAGCCATGAATACCGTAAAATCCGGACAGGTGACATATGCAGTCAGAGATACAAGCTCAGACGGCATAGATATCTCAGAAGGAGATATCATCGGAATATCAGAAGGAAAGATCATGACCTGCACAAAGAGCGTAGAAGAAGCAGTAGTAAAGCTTCTTGAAGGCATAGTTGACATGGACGACATAATAACTCTCTATTATGGAGAGGACGTTACCAGGGAGGCGGCAGAGAGTCTCAAAGAAAAGCTTGAAGAAATTTATGATGACATGGACGTAGAGCTTCACAGGGGTGGACAGCCACTTTATTACTACATTCTGTCAGTTGAATAAATTTATATCTGCACACAAAAAAAAGTAGACAAAACCATACAAAGGTGATAGAATCTATTAGTGTGCAAAAAAAACACACGTTGATAATCGACTAATTATAGCCGAATCAATACAATTGCAGTTGGCGGTGCAAAAAAAACAATTTATTAAAGAAGGAGGTGCCATAATGCCAACAATTAATCAGTTAGTAAGAAAAGGCAGAAAAGAAATAGCTGCGAAATCAACAGCTCCAGCTCTTCAAAAAGGGTTTAACGCTCTTAAAAAGAAAAGTACTGATACAAGTTCTCCACAAAAAAGAGGAGTTTGTACTTCAGTAAAGACGGTTACACCTAAGAAGCCAAACTCAGCCCTTAGAAAAATCGCTAGGGTAAGACTTACAAATGGAATAGAGGTTTCAGCTTACATTCCAGGAGAAGGTCACAATCTTCAGGAGCACAGTGTTGTTCTTATCAGAGGAGGAAGAATCAAAGACCTTCCGGGAGTAAGATACCACATTGTCAGAGGATCACTTGATACATCAGGTGTTGACAAGAGAAGACAATCAAGATCGAAATACGGTGCAAAAGTGCCAAAAGCTGCTACTGCTAAGAAATAAGTCGTATTGTTACGGTGCGTTTAATATATAGAATTATTATATAGGCGCCCCGGCAAAGCAGATTTTGTCGAGTACCGATGATTTAACCATTAATCATTAAGGAGGGAAGCAAAGTGCCAAGAAAAGGTAATGTTCCAAAGAGAGAAGTGCTTGCAGATCCAATATACGGAAGCAAGTTCGTTACAAAGCTTATCAACAAGATAATGCTTGACGGAAAGAAAGGAACAGCTCAAGCTATAGTATACGGAGCGTTCGAAGAAATAAAAGAAAAAACAAATGAAGATCCACTTGAAATATTCGAGAAGGCAATGAACAACGTTATGCCAGTACTTGAAGTAAAAGCAAGAAGAGTAGGTGGAGCAAACTATCAGGTACCAGTAGAGGTTAGACCTGAGAGAAGAGAAACACTGGGTCTTAGATGGTTAGTTAGATACACAAGACTTAGAAATGAAAAGGGTATGCAGACTAAATTAGCCAGAGAAATAATGGATGCGGCTAACGGAACAGGAGCATCATTCAAGAAGAAAGAAGATACTCACAAAATGGCAGAAGCTAACAAGGCATTTGCACATTACCGTTATTAATTATTTCAAGCTGATTCAGAAACATACTGAATTAAGTGCTAGAAAGGAGTCAAATCAGTGGCAAGACAATTTCCATTGGCTAAAACAAGAAATATAGGAATCATGGCCCACATAGATGCGGGTAAGACGACTACTACAGAGAGAATCCTGTTTTACACAGGAAAGACTCACAAACTAGGCGAAACTCACGAAGGTGCATCACAGATGGACTGGATGGAGCAGGAAAAAGAAAGAGGAATCACGATTACATCTGCGGCTACTACTGCTGAGTGGAAAGGCCACAGAGTAAACATCATAGATACCCCTGGACACGTTGACTTTACAGTTGAAGTTGAGAGATCTCTTAGAGTTCTTGACGGAGCGGTAGCAGTTTTCTGTGCAAAAGGTGGAGTTGAGCCTCAGTCAGAGAACGTTTGGAGACAGGCAGACAACTACAAAGTACCAAGAATAGCATTCGTTAACAAGATGGACATAATCGGAGCGGACTTCCTGAGAGTTGTTCAGATGATGAAAGACAGACTTGGAGCAAATGCAGTTGCAGTTCAGCTTCCAATAGGAGCAGAAGATGATTTCGAAGGAATAATCGACCTGTTCACTATGAAGGCTTACTACAACATAGACGATCTTGGAAGAGAGCAGGAAGAAAGAGAAATCCCTGCAAACATGGTAGCTCAGGCTGAAGAGTACAGAGAGATCATGGTTGAGAAGATAGCTGAGCTTGATGAGGACCTTACAATGAAGTTCCTTGAAGGCGAAGAGATATCAATCGAAGAACTTAAGGCTGCCCTCAGAAAAGGAGTTATCGAAGTTAAGATAAACCCTGTATTCTGTGGTACTGCATACAGAAACAAAGGAGTACCTCTTCTTCTTAACGGAGTTGTAGACTACATGCCATCTCCACTTGATGTTCCTGCAATAACAGGAGTTCTTCTTGACGGAGAGACTGAAGAAGAAAGACACTCATCAGATGAAGAGCCATTCTCAGCGCTTGCGTTCAAGATCATGGCAGACCCATTCGTTGGAAAGCTTGCATTCTTCAGGGTTTACTCAGGAATATTGAAATCAGGTTCTTACGTTCTTAACTCAACAAAGAACAAAAAAGAAAGAATAGGACGTATACTTCAGATGCATGCCAACACAAGAGCAGAGATCACAGAAGTATATGCAGGAGATATAGCAGCTGCAGTAGGTCTTAAGGACACTACTACAGGAGATACGCTTTGCGATCAGGACAATCCAATCATACTTGAATCAATGGAATTCCCTGAGCCAGTTATCTCTGTTGCGATAGAGCCAAAGACAAAAGCTGCTCAGGAGAAGATGGGAACAGCACTTCAGAAGCTTTCTGAAGAAGACCCTACATTCAGAGTTAGAACTGACGAAGAGACAGGACAGACAATAATCTCAGGAATGGGTGAGCTTCACCTTGAGATAATCGTTGACCGTCTTCTTAGAGAGTTCAAGGTAGAAGCTAACGTTGGAGCGCCTCAGGTTGCTTACAGAGAGACTATCAAGAACGCTGTTGACATCGAGCACAAGTATGCCAAGCAGTCAGGTGGTAGAGGACAGTACGGTCACGTTAAGATCAGAATGTTCCCTCAGGAGCCAGGAGCTGGTTACGAGTTTGTTAATGCTACAGTTGGTGGATCAGTTCCTAGAGAGTATATCGGACCAGTTGACCAGGGAATCCAGGGCGCTATGGAAGCCGGAATACTTGCAGGATACCCAGTTGTTGACGTTAAAGTAGAGCTTTATGATGGATCATACCATGAAGTCGACTCTTCAGAGATGGCCTTCAAAGTTGCTGCTTCTATGGCATTCAAGGACGGTATGAGAAAAGCAAATCCGATAATACTTGAGCCAATGTTCAAGGTAGAAGTTGTAACTCCAGAGGAATACATGGGAGACGTTATGGGTGACATAAACTCTCGTCGTGGAAGAATCGAAGGAATGGAAGCAAGAATAGGTGGAGCACAGGCTATAAACGCAATGGTACCACTGTCTCAAATGTTCGGATATTCTACAGACCTTAGATCTGCAACTCAGGGAAGAGCGACTTACACAATGATATTTGACCATTACGAAGAAGTTCCAGCATCAATCGCTAAGAAGATAATGGAAGAAGGAAAATAAATATAATCATATTTCAGGAGGAATAAAACAATGGCTAAGGCTAAATTCGAAAGAAATAAACCACACGTTAACGTTGGAACAATCGGACACGTTGACCACGGTAAAACTACACTT
>SAAM01000121.1 GCA_009929415.1 Clostridia bacterium
GTCAGTCGGGGAGGGTACCGCCCTTAGAGCCTGGAGAATCTTGCTTCATCAGAAGCATTGACCAGGAAGCCCCCACTTCTTAAGTGGTGGGTAGTTCACGGCATATAACGATGTATATGGATTCGAAAACGGAGACCGTGTAATCGTAATGCTTGCAGAGATACTAAAGGATGTATTTTCAAAAAATGAGTTCACTGGCCATATCGGAGGAGACGACTTCATAGCTATAAGCGAAAAGAAGGATTTCAGGGAGAAGTGCGCAAGGGTCATAGCCGAGTTCGATGGCAGGGTAAAGCAGTTCTACCGCGAGGAGGACTACGAAAAGGGATATATACTGTCAAGGAACCGAAGGGGCATAGAAGAGTGCTTTCCGCTCACTTCACTTTCAGTGGCATGCCTTGGCAGCAGACAGTATTCTTCTATATACGATCTGAGCGAAAATGCCAGCCGGCTCAAGAAGGAATGCAAGCTGCTCGAAGGAAGCAACTGTATATGCGAAAAAGATTGTGATATTGGAGATAAACAAGTATAATGGATAAATAATTATAATATATTGGATTAATTTGAAGGATCAGAGTGACAAACAGTATGGAGACAAGAATCGACAGGGACAGTCGAAATGATTTGATAACAGGCCTGAGATATGAAAACAGAAGTCTCAGAGACACCTGTGACCGCTACAGGCTTCTGCTTGAGGGACTGCAGGAAAGCATATGGGAGTGGGACGTTGAGAAAGGCATGTACACCTTTTACACAAAAAAGAGTGGGTACAGGGATCTCAACGTGATTGAAGGCGCCTGGGACTATGAGCTCTGGAACAGCAGAGTGCATCCTCATGACCAGGGACAATTCAGACGATATCTGGATGATTTTGTAAAGAGCAGCAGGAAATATTTTGAAAACACCTTCAGGGTAAGAAGCGAAAGCGGAGAATACAGGTGGGTGAGAGCGAGAGGGGCTGCAAAGCATGACAGCGAAGGCAGGGTTGCGCTTATCGCGGGCTCAGTTCTGGATATAACAGACAGCATCGAAATGGAGCAAAAGCTAATAAGGCTCGCATACTATGACAAGCTTACCGGGCTACCGAACAAGGAGAAGATAAAGGGAGATTTCGGTGACATAACCAGCCGAAATACAGTAGAAGGAAGCATCGCATTCATTCATATAAACATCGACAATCTAAGCTATATAAACAATACCTTCGGTTATTCTGCAGGAGATCAGATGATAAAGCGGTTCTCGGGATTCCTTTCTGAGTATTTTGAAGATACGCATCTTCTTTCAAAGATAAATGCAGATGAATTCCTGATAATCTACAGAGATTTTGAGTCAGTCGAAGACCTTGAGGCAGGCATGGAGAGATTTTTTGCGGCCGTCAGAAGCGAAAAGCTCCTGACGCACAGTGAGATAAGGACCTCTATAAGCGCAGGCATTGCTATACATGGAGTCCATGGAGAGAGCTTTTTTGACCTGCTCAAATGCTCGGACGTTGCGCTGTATTACTGCAAGAACAATGGTAAGGACCAGTTCAGGATATATGACTCAAGTACCGGAGAAAAGCTCTACACCACAATAGACCTCATAAATCAGATAAGGATCGGGCTCGAAAGAAGCGAGTTTCAGATGCACTATCAGCCGATTGTCAGCTCAAGGACAGGCAGGCTCGTGGGCATAGAAGCTCTTGCAAGGTGGTATCACTCAAAGCGGGGAATGATCTCGCCCGGAGAGTTTATAGTCGCTGCTGAGAATTCGGGGCAGATGAAGGCTCTTGAGAGATGGATAATAGATGATGTGTTCAGGCAGGTTGAGGCATGGCTTGGCATGGGAGAGCTGGATATGTTTGTATCGGTGAACCTTTCGGCAAGAGGCCTCATGGAGGACGACCTGATATCATATCTTGAGCTTATGCTCGAAAAGCACAGGGTAAAGCCGGATAAGATAGAGTTCGAGGTTACGGAGACCGCACTCATGAACAATCTGACTCAGTCAATGGCCATGCTGTACAAGCTAAAGGAGATGGGATTCAAGCTTTCCCTCGATGATTTCGGGACCGGATATTCTTCACTTAACTATCTGAAGAACATACCAATAGACAAGGTAAAGCTCGACCGCAGCTTTGTCGTGAACATAGACAGGAATACCAAGGATCAGCTTCTGGTGAAGTCGATAATAGAGCTTTCACACAGGATGGAGCTTGAAGTCGTGGGAGAAGGTGTGGAGACGCATTTTCAGAACACGCTCCTTGGTACCTTCGGATGCGACTATATACAGGGTTACTTCCATGGAAAACCGCAGGACAGGAATGGCATAAATACCTGGATAAAGGATAATAATAAGAAGACATAGAGCGATAATATAAAGACACTGAAGAAGCATAATATGCTGAATCAGTGTCTTTTGCTTTATTACTGGCTGAGAAGCTTTTTGTATGTCCTGTCTATGCCAATCGCCCCGACAGGTGCGCTGATTATGATCGCAAGTACGGCAACCGTAAGGATGGTATTTCCTGCACCTACTCCGGCTGACAGTGGCACAGCTCCTATAGCAGCCTGTACGGTGGCTTTTGGGATATATGCGATGGAGCAGAACAGGCGCTCTTTGAGGCTCAGGCTCGTCCCTGCAAGGCTCAGGCTTACTCCGATTATTCTAAGCGAGAGCGCTGCAAGTATAAGGAGAACGGAACTTATTCCGGCGCCGGCGAGGTAAGATATATCCACCTGAGCGCCCACGAGCACGAACAGGAGTATCTCAGCTCCCACCCATATCTTGGAGAACTTGCCCATGAGTCTTTTTGCCAGTATCTCATAACTCCTGAGTATGCTGCAGCCAAGCGACATTACTGCAAGCAGGCCTGATACAGGAAAAAATGGCTTCATGAAATCCTCTATTGAGACGAACATGAAGGCTATGCTGAGGATTATGAGCACTTTGACTGTATCTCTCATGTGTATCCTCTTGAATATGCTCACCAGAATGATGCCGGTAACTGCCCCCATGATTACTCCTGAGAGTATGGAAACAGGAACGGATACAAGTGTTGATGCGCTGAAGCCTTCTCCACGATACATCCCCAGAAAAGCTGTGAATAGAACTATTACATAGATATCATCGACAGAGGCCCCGGCCATTATTATCTGAGGAATCCGGGATTTTTTACCATAGCCTGTTTCCATGAGATGGATCATGCGGGGCACTATGACTGCCGGAGACACTGCAGCAAGCACGCATCCCATTATGGCTGCCTCTATATAGGACACGCCAAGGAGTAAGGGAGCTAAATATGTCACCGCTGCTATCTCAAAGGTTGCAGGAACAAAGCACATGAGCAGCGCCGGACGTCCTGCCTTTCTGAGGTCGCTGATATCTATGGAAAGCCCTGCCCTTACGAGGATGACGATAAGGGCGATCTCGCGCAGGTCGGCAGAGATGCCCAGAATTTCCGGTGAAATAAGGTCAAGCATGTGAGGCCCGAGTAGCACGCCTGTGAATATCATTCCTATGAGTCCGGGTATTTTTATACGGTTAAGTATGCCGCTCAGCGAGAAGCCGATTATAAGTATTAGTGAGAGTGAAAACAGCATGGGAGTCTCCTTTTAATTAAACAATGGTATCATATTATCGGATTTTCTGCAATATGTATGAATATATCCGAAGGTGGGTATAAACTATTGAATAAGCATAAACTAAGAATAAAATAAGAACTAAAAAGAATGAAAGGAGGAGCTCTTATGAGAAATGTAATTATACTTGGGCTTATAAGTTTTTTTGCGGATGTGGGTACTGAGATGGTCTATCCGATAGTACCGCTATATCTCACCGCCGTGTTTGGGGCAACTCCTGCACTCGTAGGGATAATCGAGGGAACGGCTGAGAGCCTCGCCAGCCTTCTGAGGGTATTCAGTGGCTATATGACTGACAAGTATCAGAACAGGAAGAAGGTCGCATTTGCGGGATATTCGATGGGAATAATCTACAAGCTCCTTCTCATTATAGCAGGTTCATGGACAGCCGTATTTGGGGCAAGGGCGGTGGACCGCATTGGAAAAGGAATAAGGACTGCGCCGAGAGACGTCATGGTCAGCCAGGCTGCAGAAAAGGGCAAGCTGGGAAAGGCGTTCGGCATCCATAAGGCACTCGATATGGCCGGCTCCGCTCTGGGAATACTGATTGCATATCTTATCCTGAGGGAATCCTCAGGGAACATAGATTACAGGCGCATATTCCTTATGTCTATGATCCCTGGGATTTTAGGGCTCATGCTGTTCTTTTTCGTAAGGGAATCTGAGCAGAATAATTCGGAAGTAACCATAGAGCCGTTCTGGAAGAATATAGGAAAACTTGATTCTCAGCTGAGGATGTATCTTGTGGTCGTATTCATGTTCACTCTGGGAAACTCATCTAATACCTTCCTTCTGCTCAGGGCAAAAAGTGTTGGATTTGATGATGCAGGAGTAATATTCATGTACTTCATATATACAATAACAGCTTCTGCGCTGTCGATGCCCTTTGGAAAGATGTCGGACAAAGCAGGACGCAAGAAGCTGCTGGTTTCGGGATATATAGTTTTCGCTATCGTCTATCTGGGATTTGCCGTTTCTCTCAACAAGCCTTTCGTAGTACTGATGTTTGTGATGTACGGAGCATATACGGCCATGATAACAGGAGTAGAGAGAGCATTCGTATCAGAGATATCTCCTCCTGAGCTCAAGGGAACCATGCTGGGGCTGCATTCCACAGTGGCGGGCATAGCCCTTTTTCCGGCGAGCGTGCTTGCAGGACAGCTCTGGACTTCGTTTGGACCAGAGGTGCCATTCGTGTTCGGAGCATGCATGTCTCTTGGAGCAGCGCTTATACTGATTCTTTTCATGAAAAATGGTATTTACATTGAAGACTGAAGAAACAGAATATAGCTTATTACAGGAACTGCTCCAGCAGCTGAATATACAAGTCCTGGAATCCGGGTAGTACTCTTAGATGATGCAGACTTGAAGTGAAGTGCTGCCAGTCCGGCGATTCCGGCGATGGCACCAAAGAAGATCAGACTTTCTGCCTGAGGGTTTGACTTATAGATCGATCCTCCCTGATAAAACAGGTCTGCCATAAATAGTATTGAGAAATTGAACAGATTGCTTCCTACTATGTTTCCGGTGGTTGCATTGAAATTTCCAAAACGCACGAGAGATATAGATGAAGTAAGCTCTGGCAGGGAAGTTGCCACTCCAAGAAGCAGGGCACCTGCAAATGTCATCCCAAGGTTAAGTCGTTCTGCTATTACATCTGTTGCAAGAGTAAGCGCAATGCTCGCTATTATGAGGAGTATACTCATCAAGGCGAATCTTGTAAGAATCTGATTTTTTGTAAGATGAGAAACAAATTCTTCATCTTCATCACCGGCAGCACTGCTGTCATCACTGGACATTTTCTTTACGGAAAATATATAGAGCGCAAATACGGCTATGGATACCGGATTGAGACCGAGTATGCTCATTCCCGAAGGCACTGCAAGCGCGATGCTTACGAGGGCGTACATCGCAAGTGTTGCAAGCAGAGTCCCTCTGTGGCTTTCTGACAGAAAGCTGGATGAGAATTTTCTGAGGCTGAAGAGTATGAGAGATCCCAGAATGGCAAGGTTGAAAAGATTGCTCCCCAGAACATTTCCTATGACAAGATCGGGCTGATTTACAAAAAGCGTGGCGGCTATGCTCGTAAAGAGCTCAGGAAGGCTGGTTACCGCAGCAAGCATGACTCCTCCGATAAAAGCTCCGGAAATATTAGTAGTCCTGTCAAGAAGATCGACATATTCAGAGAGTTTTACTGATATGATTACTACTGCAGCAACTATTGCGAGATATATTATATAGATC
>SAAM01000742.1 GCA_009929415.1 Clostridia bacterium
TAAAACCACACTCGCAGAAACTATGATGTTCGAAGGTAAAGTCATTGACCGCAGGGGTTCCATTGAAGCGAAAACTACAGTCAGCGATAATTCCGAAATAGAACAGATTTATCAACGCTCCATATATCCGACTCTTTTATATACAGAGTTTATGGATCATAAGCTCAATATTATCGACACTCCGGGGTCAGATGATTTTATTGGCGGAGTAATATCTGCCTTTAAGGTTGCAGATACAGGGGTAATGATAGTGAATGCCCAGCAGGGTGTGGAAGTCGGCACCGAAATACTTGCCAGATATGCCGTTAAACATAAAAAACCACTCATCGTTGGTGTAAACCAGCTTGATCATGAGAAGGCAAACTGGGAAAACGCTATAGATACCCTTAAACAGGCTTTCGGAAATAAGATAATTACCGTTCAGTTCCCTGTCGAGACAGGACCGGGCTTTAACTCATTCATAGATGTACTGAAGATGAAAAAGTACCTCTTCAAGGATGATAACGGTACAAGAGAGGAGATGGAAATTCCTGCAGATATGATGGATAGAGCTGAAGAGCTTCATCAGGCTCTTGCAGAGATGGCCGCAGAGAATGATGAAACCCTTATGGAAATCTTCTTTGACAAGGGTAAGCTGACAGAAGATGAAATCAGAAGCGGTCTAAGGATCGGACTGGAGAAAGGTGATATTATGCCTGTATTCTGCTTGTCCGGGAAGAAAGATATTGGTGTAAAGAGGCTAATGGAGTTTATTATCAATGTGGCACCTGCTCCTGACAAGACTATTCAGACTCTCAAGGACGGGACAACCGTTCCTTGCGATGCTGCGGGACAGGCTTCAATCTTTATATATAAAACTGCTGTTGAGCAGCACCTGGGAGATGTCTCATTCTTCAGGGTTATGTCCGGAAAGCTTACAGAGGGAATGGATGTTACAAATCCGGAAAACGGCTCGAAGGAGCGTATTTCTGCAATATATGCTGTTGCCGGGAAGAAAAAGGAGAAGGTTCCCGAGATGCTGGCAGGTGACATAGGTTGTACTGTCAAGCTGAAATCTGTCAAGACAAACCAGACTCTTAACGGAGGAAGCAAAGAGTGGGCATTC
>SAAM01000743.1 GCA_009929415.1 Clostridia bacterium
CTGGGTAAGGTTTTTGGGGATATTTATGACAAGATCTATCTGCTTGTTCTGGATCATCTTCAATGCCTGTGGCTCATTACCTTCCTCACTTGGCCACAATACATGTGTTACCTGAACATGATTGTCAATCAGAAATTTATAAGTTCCGCCAGTTGCATATAAGTTATATCCTTTGCTGGTAAGTAGTATTGCCGTTGCAAGTAGATCTGCTTTCTGCTTGGCATCTCCCGAAGATATCAGGATATTCTTCTTTGGGACTTTATAACCTACTGAAAGCATTGATTTTAGAATTGCCTCGTTTGTGTCGTCTCCGATACATCCCACCTCTCCGGTCGAAGCCATATCCACACCTAGTACAGGATCCGCCTTTTGAAGTCTTGAGAAGGAGAACTGAGAAGCCTTTATACCAACATAATCCAAATCAAAGGCGCTCTTATGAGGTGGCTGTACCTCTTCTCCGATCATAACTCTGGTTGCAAGGTCTATAAAGTTTATTTTCAAAACCTTAGACACAAAGGGGAAACTTCTTGAAGCTCTCAGATTACACTCAATGACCTTTATATCATTTTCTTTCGCAAGGAACTGAATATTAAAAGGACCTGATATTTGAAGCTCCTCTGCAATCTTTTTGGCAATTTTCTTGATTCTTCTGAATGTCTCTACATATAGCTTCTGGGGAGGGAACTGGATTGTAGCGTCACCCGAGTGAACACCGGCAAATTCAATATGCTCCGAAATGGCATAAGCAATCATGTTACCCTTATCTGCAACTGCATCACACTCTATCTCCTTGGCATTCTGTATGAACTCAGAAACTACGACAGGGTGCTTTTTAGACACATTTGCCGCAAGCTGAAGGAACTGTTCCAGCTCATCGTTATTTGAGCAGACATTCATTGCCGCACCTGAAAGTACATATGAAGGTCTTACAAGCACAGGATAACCAACCTCTTTAACAAACTCCTTGACATCTGCCATTGTAGACAACTCTTTCCACCTTGGCTGGTCAATCTGAAGACGGTCAAGCATTGATGAGAACTTGTGTCTGTCTTCGGCATTGTCAATACTCTTTGCAGTGGTTCCCAAAAGATTCACACCCGATTTA
>SAAM01000744.1 GCA_009929415.1 Clostridia bacterium
TACAACGATCTTGTTGATCAGGGAGATCTTTTCGATGAGGCAATCAAATATTATGCAAATATAATAACTCCTTTCAGCGCGATACTGAGAAAGAAGCTCGATGAGATAATAGCGCTCAATCTTCCTATAGATATAATCGCTACAAGTCATGGGATAATCTGGAGAGACAATCCTATGCAGATAGTTGAAAAATATGTTCAGTGGGCAAACGACTATCAGGAGAATCAGATTACCATAATATATGACACTATGTGGAATGGAACAAAGACCATCGCTGAAAAAATAGCAGAGGGAATATTTGAGCAGGACAAGGATGTACAGATAAAAGTATTCAATCTCGCGAAAAGCGACGAGAATGACCTCATAACTGAGATATTCAAGTCAAAGACCGTGCTTATTGGCTCGCCTACTGTTGGAAACAGCGTACTGCATTCAGTGGCAGGCTTTGTCCACATGGTCAAGGAGATGAAGTTCAAGAACAAAAAAGCTGCTGCATTCGGTTGTTATGGCTGGAGCGGAGAGTCTGTAAAGGTAATAAATGAAATGATGGGCAAGGCCGGATTTGAGATAATTGATGATGGCTTCAGAAACATGTGGAATCCTGATGAGGACATGAAAAAATCAGCCTTTGAATATGGAAAGAGCATTGCTAAGGCATAATATGATCAATAAAAGGACGCAGTCATGCGTCCTTTTTAAATTCAGATTTAAAGCCTGATCCAGTGACCCATGATGCTCCTGATCTCAAATCCTCTCTTTTTGTACATCTCAAAAGCTACTGTATTGGGTTCGAGCACGATAAGCTCGACCTCTAGATTTTTTTCTGCAAGATGCTGTATTGCCGTTTCAAGGATCCTGCGGCCATATCCAAGGCCTCTCTTATCCCGGACTATTCCAAGATCAAACTTTCCTTTGCTGTTCTCTCTGTCTTCATAGAAATCCAGAAAACCTGTCTTCACAGCGCCGTCCCATACGATAAAGTGTTCTGCGTCATCTCTTCCAGAAAAAGCCTCCAGCGCCTCATCTTCTCCCATGAAGCTTCTGTGAGGTGCTCCCTCAAAACTGTCATTATAAAGCTGTGCATATTCCTTCATGCTTAGCTCT
>SAAM01000745.1 GCA_009929415.1 Clostridia bacterium
CAAGGCCGCCGCCTACGACAGGCTGATGTCGGATAAAGGTTGTGAGTACTGTCAAGGTAATACAGGTAACAATCAAATAAGAGATAACAAGAGATGCTCAATTGGCAATGTAATTCAAAATGGAGGTCGTGCCTATTTCTCGGTCAAACAGTACGAGAAATTAGCGTATATCGGTGAGATAACTCATTGCCCAAAATGCGGTAAGCTACTCACCCTTCCCGACGGATGGGAGAATAAATGATTGATTACACCCATGATCAACTCTGTGACATAGCAGTCGACTATCTTAGAAAACGTGGTTACTACGTTGTGGCCAAAGAAGTGAACTGCGGTTGTGGGGAGATACCTGATGCAATTGGTTTCAACTACTCCCGTTCCGCTCTCATTGAATGCAAGACTAGCCGATCAGACTTTCTCGCAGACAGGAAGAAGCTATGCAGAGGTGGGAAAATAACCGGCCTTGGCAACTATCGATTTTACCTCTGTGAAGAGGGGCTTATCAAGAAAGAAGAGCTGCCATACGGCTGGGGCCTCATCTATGTGAACAACACAAGAGTAAGAACTGTAAAGGGCCCTAAGAGTGGGGCTTTTGGTGGAAGCATGTGGCATGACTCAGACATCGGTAATGAGAGAAACCTTTTGCTTGAATATGTGAGGGTTGTGCACGAAGGAAAGGAGAGAAGATGAAAGTTATTTTTACTGGATGTAGTGAAGAACAAAAAAGATTTGGAAACCATACAGGTGACCCAAATGAGCTTGAGGTAGGAAAAGTATATGAGGTCAGAAAAGAAGAAGAACATACATGGCATACAAAATACTTTCTAGAAGGATTCGAAGGCTCTTTTAATAGTATATGTTTCGCCGACGCGCCGGACGGATGGGAGGACAAATGACAAAGCAAGAAGTCCTTGAAGTTATTACAAAAGCAAGCAACAACGACATGGCACTTACAAGATATGACATTCTTGGCGAGTTCTTTGTTACGAGCACGAGTGAGAATCTGAAGCAGCTCACAGGGATTCTCCGGGAATTAAAAAGTGAGGGTCTGATTTGTGTCTGCCAAATACAGGGTGCTGACAATCATTTCCGTGGCAGGGGGTAT
>SAAM01000746.1 GCA_009929415.1 Clostridia bacterium
CTTGCTCATAACAGACAGTTGTTATTCGTAGTTATACCTTCCGTTTGATTGATTGATATAAACCTTCTCAGGTGTAGCAAGTGAGTTATTGCCCTGAAATAACTTACCGTCTGACATCAGATATGCAGAAGCGAGAGAACCAGCCGCTGAGGAGATTCCCTGAGCTGTATCAGACCACGTCTGCGCTTTCTGTGAGTTCAATCCCATCTGCGCGCCTACAAGGCTCTGCTTTCTGTTCAGATAGCCCTGCTTGACTGATTGTTGTCTAGTATCCTCTCTCTCAACAAGCCCGGCAACAGCATCAGACATTACCCTGTTGTTTGATTGTTTCTCAGCAAGGACATTTTCGTGTGTTGCTCCAGTTGCAGCAGCAGTGTTCTCTGAGGCCTTCTTATTATCCTCCATGACTGATTCTAGTCTCTTCAGATATGCCTTTGAGCCCGGGTTGTCAAGGGCTCCACGATGATATTCACGAACATAGTCAGCATTAGCCTCGTTATTCAGTCCATCTAGCAAGGATTGATTCTTCTTGTTCTCCTGACCTGACTTGATTGCTCCGTATGCTGTAGATGCAACTGCCAGCGCACCTAGTATAATCGGGATAATCGGGATAATCGCCTGCTGAACCTGAATCTTACTGCTAGGCAACACGCTGTCTAAAAGGCAGTCTATGGCATAGCTGATAAGCATTGCTAGTATTAAGTAAGTTTTATTTTTCATGGCCGTCCATTTTTCGCAATAGTACAAATTTGCGAGGGCCTAAACTGTGCATCATGACCGCTTCTACACTCATCATAAGTTTACTTTTGCTCAAAAGGTAGGGCATGGCAAAAAAGATGATTGGAGAGGAAGGGTTTTCCTTCACGGAGGAGTTCAAGGTCAATATAGTATACCTGCTATTAGTTCGTTATGATGGCGATATTGAGAGGTGTTCTAAAGGCGTACTTATCAATAAGCTCCTGCTTGCTAAATGGAAGGAAGAACTGAGCGCCTATGTTCGTGAATTAGTGCCAAAAACGGAGGATGAGGTTGATTCAGAGGATATATACCTCAAAGGGATGAAGAGGCTACAATCCGTTATAACGACATCAAAAGACCCTCA
>SAAM01000747.1 GCA_009929415.1 Clostridia bacterium
GTGCATCCTAAAAAGGAAATGGTAGGAAAGAACATGTTCCTTGAGCTTTCAAGAAACAACAGCAGCGTGGATACTCAGCGCCTCAAGTCTAAATTTCTCTCGGCTGAGCCTGGAAATGGCGTGTATACATATGAAGGCATAAAATACTATGTGTCATCTGTGCATCTAAAGGATAAATACGGCATGAGAAGTGCTGAGCCACAGGGCGGGATATCTGTGATAATGGCAGCTCCATATAATATGGTGTTTGAGCACTCGACCATGATAATCAGGCAGATGGGAGGCCTTTTCGTGCTGACATTTATCCTCTTCTGCATGATAATAGCATACATATTATATCAAAAGAAGGAAAATGAAGCCTCGCTGAGAAAGGCTGCCTATGAGGATGATCTCTGCAACGTGCTCAACCGGAAAGGCTTTGGAAGAACAGCAGCCCTGATGCTCGAGGATTCAGGCAGCAGGCTTGCCGCAATATATGCAGACATAGACAATTTCAAGATAATAAACGGAATATTTGGCTATGAGTTTGGAGATTCCGTGCTGAAGGCCATGGCCTCCGAGCTGAAGAAGGCATTTGGAAAAGATGCAGTAATCGGCAGGATAAGCGCCGACAATTTTCAGATACTTGTACCATACAGCAACATAAATACGGTATTTCGCAGGATAGACAAGGTCGCGCAGGCTATGAAAAAGCGCTTTGCCGGCCATAAGGAAGTTCTCATATCTGCAGGGATTTACTTTGTGGAGGACAGGACTGAGGAGAGCGAGCAGATATTTGATAAGGCACAGCTTGCGGGAAAAAGAGTAAAGTATGTCAGCCGGACGCCGTATGAGATATATGAAGAGAGTTTTACAGATGACATAAAGAAAGAGAACTGGCTGACCGAGGAGATAAAGAAAGCGGTTGAAAATAGTGATTTTGAGATATACTATCAGCCGAAGTTTGAGATAGAGACGGAGCGAATAGTTTCTACTGAGGCGCTCATAAGGTGGAATCACAGGGAAGCGGGATTTATAAGCCCTGCTGAATTCATACCTCTTGCAGAAAAGACACAGCAGATAGTGGACATTGGAAGATTCGTATTCGACCAGGTATGCAG
>SAAM01000122.1 GCA_009929415.1 Clostridia bacterium
TCCTTTGGGGCTACGTCGTTCACGAGCCTGTCTCCTATTCGAAGCTCTCCGCTGCTTATGGTCTCGAGTCCGGCTATCATCCTCAGAGTGGTAGATTTTCCGCATCCGGAAGGCCCTACCAGGACTATGAATTCCCTGTCATCTATCTCAAGGTTGAAGTCGCTTACAGCGGTCACATTGCCCGGATATACCTTGTATATGTTCTTAAGACTTATATTTGCCATATTTATCTCCTATCTCCTGTATTTTTCTGAAAGCTCTGCTATCCTGTGCGCAAGCTGCGGCGTCGCCTGACCCTGCAGCAGCCTCCAGCACCAGTTGCCTCCTATTGTGGAAGGGGTATTCATCCTTGCGCTGTTATCAAGCTCAAGATAGTCCTGAATCTGGAATATAACCGTATCTGCCTTCGACCTGAATGCCGCTTCTATTATAGTCCATACCAGTTTCCTGTTTCGCTTTGTCCTCAGGGCTTTTCGTGCATTTGCCCTTATCTGGCTGCCTGCATTTTCAAAATATCCCCTGAGGGTCTCATTGTCGTGAGTGCCTCCGTACACTACGCAGTTGCTGCTGAAATGTCTTGGGAGGTTGCTGTTCCTCGGATTTGCGTCAAAGCCGAACTGCATGAGCTTCATGCCAGGATACCCTGACATCTCAAGAACTCTTGTAACTTCCTTCGTAACAACTCCCAGGTCCTCTGCTATGATGAGGGTATCTCCAATCTCTTCGTTTATCGCATTCAGAAGCTCTGCTCCCGGGCCTTTTTTCCACTTTCCTTCCATAGCCGTATCTGCTTCAGCGTCTATGGCGTAATAGTTTACTATGCCTATAAAGTGATCTATCCTTATTATATCGTACAGCGTAGCGGAATATCTCATCCTCTCTCTCCACCAACTGAAGTTGTCTTTTTTCATGTAGTCCCAGTCGTAGAGCGGGTTGCCCCACAGCTGGCCTGTCTTTGAGAACATATCCGGCGGCACTCCTGCAACCAGTAAAGGCCTGTGATCCTCATCCATCTGGAACTGCTGAGTATTTACCCAGGTGTCCGCGCTGTCCATAGCTACGTATATAGGTATGTCCCCTATAATCTCTACGGAGTTTTCGTGCGCATATCTCCTGAGTGCCTGAAGCTGCTCTGTGAATTTGTACTGCGTGAAGCTCCAGAACTGTACATCCTGCTTAAGTCTGTCCGCATATGCCTCTACCGCCTCCGGTTTTCTGAGCCTTATATCATCAGGCCATCTGAGCCACTCTATTCCTCCAAAGTGCTCCTTTACAGCCATGTAGAGGCTGTAGTCCCCCAGCCAGAAGCTGTTTTTTTCACAGAAATCCGTATACTTCTGATCCTTCATGTGGCTGCTGTTTGAAAACGCCTTTCGAAGGACAGCGAATCTCTCTTTGTAAATCTTTTCGTAATCTATGCAAGCCGGGGAATCGCCCCAGTTCACTGAATCTGCATCTTCTCTTTCTATGAGTCCTTCTTCTATGAGGATCTCCAGGTCTATGAAGTACGGATTTCCTGCAAAGGCAGAAAAGCTCTGGTACGGGCTGTCTCCATATCCCGTGGGACCAACGGGGAGCACCTGCCAGTATTTCTGCTTTGAATCCCTGAGGAAATCTATGAAATCAAATGCGGCTTTTCCAAATGTACCTATGCCGTATTTCGAGGGAAGGCTCGCCACGGGAAGGAGCGTGCCTGCACCTCGCTTTAACGGCTGCTGTTTTTTATCTATAGTGCCTGTTTCTGTTTTATCTATCATAATCATACCACCTTGCCTGAGGGTTTTACGCTCTCTCCTTCTACCAGCTCATATGAAAGAACCTTGTGAAGCGGGGCTGCGTTTCTTTCTATCTGTTTGAGGAGTATGTCTACTCCGTTTTTTGCCAGCTCGTCCTGAAGCTGCCTTATGGTCGTCAGCTTTGGATTGTAATAGTTCACGAGCTCTATTCCGTCATATCCGGCTATGGATATGTCATGCGGTATCCTGAGCCCTCTGTCTGCCATGGCTCTCATGGCCCCTATAGCCATCACGTCACTCATCGCAAAGACTGCGGTTATTCCGGGGTTTTTTTCGAGAAGCCTGTGCGCCGCTCTGTATGCGCTTTCGAATGAATATCTTGCCTGCTCAAACTGAAGCTCCGGATCAAATCCAAGGCCATGCGCCTCAGTCACTGCCAGAACGCCCTTCATCCTCGTATTGCTTATGTTTGAGGCCTCACATGAGCCTCCTATGACTCCGATTTTCTCGTGCCCCATAGATACGAGATACTCCACGGCGCGCTCTGAGGCCGCCTTGTCATCAGTAGTGACGCTTGAGAGATTGTCAAATCCGAGCGACTCTGCGGTATTTGTCACGAGCACTGCGGGGAGCTTTATCCTTTCAAAGCCTTTCCTGAAATTGTCAAGATTTCCTCCAAGAAACATTATTCCAAGAGGCTTTTTCTCGTTGCAGAATATCCTTGCCTGATCTACCTCGTCAGTGTCCTCATCGAGGTAGTTTACTACCGCGATGTAGTTCTTTCCTTCAATGTTGTGCTGTATCTTTTCAAGTATCGAATAGAACAGGAAGTTGAAGGTACCCTTGACGAATATCCCTATGACCCTGCTGTTCTGCTGCTTCAGATGCTTTGCGTTGCTGTTTGGCACGAAATTTCTCTTTCTGACTACTTCATTTACCTTCTGTTTTGTGGACTCGCTGACGTCAGGATGGTTGTTCAGCACCCTTGATACAGTGCTCACCGCTACGCCTGCTTCTTTTGCTATATCTCTTATCGTTACCATTGGCATCTGTGATTTCTCCCTGTAAATTCTAATATTTTATCCCTTCACTGCTCCTGATACCACACCCTTGATGATGTATTTCTGTGCTGAAAGGTAGAACACCACTATAGGTATTATAGCCAGCACCAGCATCGCCATGAGAGCTCCCATGTCCTTTGAGCCGTATCCTCCCTGAAGGTACTGTACCGCTATCGGTATAGTCCTGTACTTGTTTCCTATCACAAGATAAGGGAGCAGATAATCGTTCCATATCCACATGGTGTTGAGGATCGATACAGTTATTGCTGTAGGCTTGAGTATCGGGAACACGATCAGGAAGAATGTCTGTATAGGATTGCAGCCGTCTATCATCGCCGCTTCTTCGATTTCTATCGGTATGCTCTTTACAAACCCGGAGAACATGAATACCGAAAGCCCTGCTCCGAATCCCAGATATATTATTATGATTCCTACTGGATTGTCAAGCCCGAGCACGTTTGCGGTCTTTGACATCGTGAACATGACCATCTGAAACGGCACTATCATGCTGAATGTAAACAGGTAATAGAGCCCTGATGTTAATCTGTTCTTTACCCTTACTATGAACCATGCTGTCATGGATGTACAGAGGGTTATGGCCATAACAGAGAAGACAGTTATGAAAAGCGAGTATCCAAAAGCCGATATGAAGCCTGTCTTTTCTATCCCGTTTACATAGTTCTTCCCTCCAACATAGGTCTGCGCCGTAGGAAGCACGAATGGAGCATCCGATATGAAGAACTGTCCTTTGAATGAGTTCATGAGTACTATGAATATTGGTGCCAGAAATACTACTGAAAGTATTATCATCGAAATGAATATGGCCCTGTTTGCCGCTTTGCTTCTACTTTCCATTAGCTTTCCACTTCCTTTCTCCTCGTGATGTAGAGCTGCACGAAGGCTATGACCGCTACCATTATGAAGAATATTACGGCTTTGGCCTGTCCTATTCCTTCGGATCCTATTCTTCCGTAGAAGGTGTTGTATATGTCGAGTGCGAGCATCGCAGTCTGTTTTGCGGGTGCTCCTCCTGTAAGGGCGAAGTTCTGGTCAAAGAGCTTGAATGAGTTGGTAAGCGTAAGGAATGTACATATAGTTACTGACGGCATGACCATCGGTATCGTTATGTGCCTGAGCGTCTGGAATGGCGATGCTCCATCTATCTCAGCAGCTTCCTTCAGGTCTCCCGGAATATTCTGAAGCCCTGCTATATATATTATCATCATGTATCCTGCCATCTGCCAGTTCATGAGCACTACCAGTCCCCAGAATCCGTATTTGGCGCTGAAGGTGATGTCCACTCCGAATTTTATGAGCACTCCGTTTATTATTATCTGCCAGATATATCCAAGCACGATACCTCCTATGAGGTTGGGCATGAAGAATACCGTCCTGAAAAGATTCGTTGCCTTTATCCCTCTTGTCAGAAGCAGCGCCAGCGTGAATGCTATGAGATTTATAGAAAGCACCGATACTACCGTGAATTTCACGGTGAACCAGAGAGCGTTCATAAAGTCCGGACTTCCGAGAAGCGCCTTGTAGTTTTTCAATCCTACCCATGTAGTGTTGTTTACTGTGGTGAATTCTGTAAATGACAGGTATATTCCCATCAGAAATGGTACAAGGAATGAGATCGCAAAGGCTATGAGGGTAGGAAGCGCAAATACTGCAAAATATTTTTTTAGTGCCTTTTCCATATGTTTCCTCCGGTTTACTTCGGTAAATGTTAATGCGTTAGTACGGTTTTTTGTTTAATACAGCCCCTGCCCGTTTTTCCAGGCAGGGGCTTTTGATTGATCATGAGTTAAGTTGTACGTTCTGCCTATGCAGCGCTTTCAGCTTTCCAGCCGTCAACTACTGTAGTCACTACATTTTCCCAAGGCATTGTTCCCTGAGCATACTGAAGAAGAGCTGCTCCAAAGTTGTCCTTGAATGTCTGGCTTGGGAATACTGTGAAGTTCCATGCTACGGATGTAGTTCCTTCTTTTTCCATCCATCTGATTACTTCTTTTGCAAGAGGATCTGCAGGTCTCTCTTCTTCTGTGAATGTATCAAACGGAGCTATGAAGTTAAGCTTCTCTATAACGAATTTCTTTCCAGTCTCGCTTGAATATAACCAGTAGATGAAGTCTGCAGCAAGCTTCTGATCTTCTTCTGAAGCCTGTGAGTTTATAGCAAAGAAGTTCTCAGTTCCTGTACAAAGTCCCTGTGTCTCTTCTCCTTCAACGCCTGTGTATATAGGCATGAATCTGATGTCATCCTCTGCAACAACGTTTCCGTCAACTTCATTGATCTGTGACCATGCCCAGTTTCCGTTCTGAACGAATGCACACTGTCCAAGAGCGAATTCTGCCATCGAATCTGCAACCTGCTTTGTTCCAAGAAGCTTGGAGTCTGTTGTTGAGTTGTTGATGTAAAGGTCGAATATGTTCTTGTAATTGTCTGCATACTGGAACTGAATCTCTTTTGTAGCATCGCTTGCAAGGTCTATGTTGTTGTTCTTGAACTCATAGTATACAGGAATGTTTGCAAGGTGTGTCTGCCATCTCCAGTCTTCACCCGGCTTGAGTGAAGTACTTGCGAATGCACCCTTGATTCCAAGCTCGTCTTTTTTAGCGGTCATGTCTTCTATAACTGCCTTGAAAGTTTCAAAGTTGTTGATCTCATCCATGGATGCAGCTTTTGGATCTGCTGTAGCAAAGTATTTTTCCATTATCGCATTGTTGTAGATAAGTCCATATCCCTCAACTACATATGGAATTCCATATACGCCTTCGCCGTCTGTAACTGCAAGGCTCTTATCAGTAAGATGGCTGTAAAGCTCTGTATCGCTGAGGTCAGCTGTGTACTCCTTCCAGCTTGCGTATCCCTTTGGTCCGTTTATCTGGAAAAGCGTAGGTGCGTCTTCTTTTGCAATCTCTGATTTAAGAGTCTGCTCATATGTTCCTGATGCCGCTGTTACTACGTTGAGCTTTACCCCTGTCTCTGCCTCGTATGCTGCCGCTATCTCATCATATACTTCAGCTATCTC
>SAAM01000748.1 GCA_009929415.1 Clostridia bacterium
GGCTCTCCAGTTTCAGATGGAAGTCCGGCATTTGACCATCCAATCCAGCCGTCACTGTAAAGCGATACATTATCTAGTCCCGCAACATTTGCATAGAACAGAACCTCTGCAGCTCTCCATCCGCTTCCGCACATGAATGAAAGGTGATTCTGCGTATCTATTCCACCTTCCTGCCACATCGCAATTATCTCATCTGCATTTCTCATCGTATCGTCTATATTTCTGAAATAATCAAGTGAATTTGAATCAGTCTTTCCGGCATAACCAAAAACAGCGCCCGGAATACGTCCCATCTTGTCATGGTAGCTGTAGCCTGAAGATTTTCCTGTGTACTCGTCCCATGTTCTGTTATCAACGAGAGTAAAGTCCTGAGAAGGAAGCATCGTCTGAAGCTCTTCTATCGTATCTACTATGTCAGGATTTCCAGGGAATTCTCCGCCAAAGTCAGCTATTGGCTCAGGCTTGTTTGATTCAGTCTCAAGCTCATAACCTGCTGATTTCCATGCCGCTGTGCCTCCGTTAAGCACGCGTACATCCTCTACTCCTGCATAACGAAGCACAAGTGCTACTCTGTATGCAGCCATCTGAGCCTCGCCGCTCACAATAACAGTGTCAGTCTTGCTTATGCCATTTTCAAGCATCACGCCAAGAAGAGTATCATCATCAGCAAGCATCCATGCAGGAGGCGGTTCAATCGAATCTGTATTTATATGGATAGCTCCAGGTAAGTGGCCATTGGCATATGATTCTTTTTCTTCGCCCCAGCTTCCCTCTACCATCTTAACAGTCTTTCCTTCTGTGAATGTCTCCGGAGTCTCTCCATCGATCAGGGATTTTACAATGCTCGCAGGAACAAGCAGCTCATAACCCGGGAACTGAACCATCGGCTTGCTGTCGTCAGATGCCCACTCATTCACATCGTAAGTATATATATTTTCATAGCCTTTTGTTGAAAGATAATCTGCTACAGCAACAGCATCCGTTCCATTGGCATCATAGAGAACTATATTTTTGTCAGGAAGTATGCCCTTTGTCTCAAGCGCCTCCTGAAGTATTTCTTCTTTTCCCTCTTTTTCAGTAAGAAGCCAGTTTGCAGAA
>SAAM01000749.1 GCA_009929415.1 Clostridia bacterium
AAATAGCGTAGCAAATTTAAGGATGCTTTTATCTTGTACTTGCGTTACTCTACCTTGATGTGCACGTGTCTTCCCAACAAACAAATTGAATTCTTGACGACTGCCGAATGAAAGATAGTTGTCTACTATAAACTGCACAAGCATAATTTTGCCTCTTTATCGATATTTTCGATTTATATACTGTATTATACCGCAATATTTCAAGATTGTATGGTTAAATTCATTATATTATCGATTATTTCGATTATTAGAAATACCATCACCTAACAGATGGCAAGTAAATTTTTACCATCCCATAATGCTTTCATGCAGCAAAGGAGGTTCTTAGCTGATATAATCCAACTCCTGGAACAAGATTGTTACGGCCTGATACGAGGAAATACATCAGGTCAGATTTACACAATATATTCACATCACCGTCTCTGTTTGGCGGCGCTTGCATCCATCCTGACAGGAATATTCTTTTCGAGGTTGCAAACCATGCCCTTTCAGGAGGATATCATGAAATCAAGAACATTGGTTCTCGTATTACCTGCAGCGTTGTCCCTGCTTGCCGCGTGCACATTGACCGAGCCAAATAGTCACAGCATGCAAGGGTCCTGTGTTTTATCATGAGAGGACCTTTTTCTCGGGATCACACAGCGTTGAATTACCCATTTGGCGATATTGGCTTTAGGATTGGAAGCGGTTCCCAGGTGATGAGGGGCGTTATTCGCCTTTTGTAACGGCCGAAATCCTTGAAGTATAAGACGTCAAAGACATTTTGCTCTTTTGGGTAGCGTTGCCAGCCTCGGTGCAAGGTGTCATGTTCTGCAATGATACCGATGGTATCCTGCTCAAGCAGGCGACTGCGAACTCCTTCTAGATTGTATATCATGATGGGAAGACCTGCTTCGTGGATGGCATGGAGCATCTATAGCGTCTCTGCTCTCCACACAAGGTGACCACAAAGTTCTTCTTCTCCCTGGAATACTGGGGTCTGGTCACATACAGGTCGATGTGAGTGGTATTCCCACCCCTCTTGATCGACCTCCTTGCGTTCTCTGGATGTTTACGGTCAATCCAATCGGCAAGGAAGTCTGATTGATCTCAAGC
>SAAM01000750.1 GCA_009929415.1 Clostridia bacterium
TTGGAGAAAGAAACAGCGATGAAAAAACCCTGACAGAAATAGGAGAATTCATCAGAAGCGTGAATCCGGATATCACGCTTCATATATCGAGGTATTTTCCATGCTACAGGATGAATGATCCTTCTACAGATATAGCGACGATGAAAAAAGCTTATCATACACTTAAAAAAATGCTTCGGGATGTAAGGCCCGGAAACGTCACATCAGAAGAATTCAGGCGCATCACAGAAAATTAGCATATGTTATAAAAATTTATTGCAAAAAGCATTCCAATATGATATATTTATATAATGCTATGGAATAATAATGGGGACGTATGTCTAATTAGAAATTCTTTTTTTATTAATTGAGAGGTGAAGTCTGAATGCTATATCCACATCCTGTGCAAATCGGGAGAAGAAAGAGAATGAGTTTTTCGAAGATTAACGAGGTTACGAGTCTGCCAAATCTTATAGAGATACAGCTTGATTCGTACAAGTGGTTTATCGAAGAAGGACTTAGAGAAGTATTTGAGGAAGTTTTCCCAATTGAAGATTATACTGGAAACATCAAGCTTGAGTTTTTGGACTATTATTTGGAAGAAGAGCCCAAATATGACGTTGAAGAGAGCAAGGAAAGAGACGTTAACTATGCTACTCCGCTGAGAGTCAGGGTAAAGCTTACAGTTCCTGATGAGGATGGCTCCAAGATAGTTAAGAATGAGGGTGGAGAGCCCGTGTTCCTTGGAGATTTCCCGCTTATGACAGATAAGGGAACCTTCATTATAAATGGAGCAGAAAGAGTTATAGTAAGTCAGCTTGTAAGATCTCCGGGTGTATACTACGCTCAGGAAATTGACAAATCTGGTAAGAAACTGATTTCATCTACAGTTATTCCTAACAGGGGTGCATGGCTGGAGTATGAGACTGATTCTAACGACATAGTTTCTGTAAGGGTAGACCGAGACAGAAAACAGCCAATAACAATGCTGCTCAGAGCTTTTGGCTATGGAAGCAATGAACAGATAAGAGACCTTATCGGAGAAGACGAAAGACTTGAAGCCACCCTTGGAAAAGACAGCACTACTTCAAGAGAAGAAGCTTTAATAGAAATATA
>SAAM01000751.1 GCA_009929415.1 Clostridia bacterium
TTCTGCAAGCTCGCACAGCTCAAGAGATTCCTTCTTTGCAGCCACCCCGGCCGCATGGTTCTCAGGATAAAGAAGGCAAAGATCAAACGCCTCTGCAAGTTCCTGTGGAAAAACTGATGTTGACCATCCTACAGGTATGCCCTGTTCTTTTGCCTTAAATGCATTATCATACTGCTCTGCCAGAAGTTCATTTATGACGGTTCTTGCATTTTTTTTATCGCTCATCTTAATTCTCCTTATTTTTTATTTGTTTCATTGTAGGCATATATAGCGGCTCCCAGCGCTCCTGTAAGCTGAGCATTTTCAGGAACCGTTATCTCCATCCCAATTGCATCTTCCATCGCCTTAACAACCCCTTTGTTTCTGGCAACTCCGCCTACCATGACTACTTTATCTTTGATTCCTGCTCTTTTTGCAAGACTCGATACTCTTTTCGCTATCGAGCTGTGAATACCTGCTACAATGTCTTCTGTCGCTTCACCTGCTGAAAGATGAGATATCACCTCGGATTCTGCAAATACTGTGCAGGTGCTGCTTATGGAAACCTCTTTAGTCGATCTGTATGAAATATCCCCTAGCTCAGACACCTCAGTTTCAAGCACTTTGGCCATAACATCGAGAAATCTGCCTGTACCTGCGGCACATTTGTCATTCATCACAAAATTCTGAAGTATTCCCGACTGATCCAGTACAAGCGCCTTAGCATCCTGACCCCCAATGTCTATGATAGTTCTAACTCCCTCTACAAGAAAACTTGTTCCTTTTGCGTGGCAGCTAAGCTCACTTATCTGTTTGTCGGCATCATCGTAATTCATCCTTCCGTATCCTGTGACTACTATTTTCTCAAGATCCTCTCTCTTTAGAGAGCTCTTCTGCATAAGCTCTTTCCTTACCCTGTCCGGACCGCTAGTTCCTGTTCCAGATGATATCACAGCCGTTGCTACTATCTCTTTTCCGTCTTTAAGAATGACTCCTTTTGAAGCTGTTGATCCGATGTCTAATCCCATTGTATACATATATTCATCCTCATCCTTAACTTACTTTATTACGCCAGTGCTCTGAAGCTCTGAAATCTGATCCGCTGTATATCCC
>SAAM01000752.1 GCA_009929415.1 Clostridia bacterium
TGTAGCCACAAGGGGAAATCCATTATCAAGTGCAGCAAGATAACTGCCTGATATAGTTCCTATGTCCATAAATCCGGCATTAACGCCGATAAAGAACAGAAAGAGTCCTGCAAATCCGTATATGAACCCAAACGACATCCTCCTTCTTTCTCTCCTGCTGAGAGAAAATGCAAATATGTTCATTACTATAAATATCATCATAAGCGGGAAGAACGCCACCACACTGTCCTTGAATGCATCCGGCACCATGCTTGCAAATGAAGCCAGAGCAGACATTTCAGATGCCGCGCTCACCTCGAGCTCGCCGCTGAAAGTATGATCAGAGCTGAAAATATCAATTAGCATCACTGACATAACAGCCCCTGCCGAGACTATCGAAACCAGCCCGAAGCTATCCTTCTCAGATGACTTGCTGTCTTTTTTTATCGAAGTTATACCCAGAGAAAGCGCAAGTATGAACGGAACCGCCAGCACGCCTGTGGTCGAGCCCGAAGCATCAAAGGCAATCGCGAGAAACTCCGGTGATGTCCTTAGTCCCATTATCATTATAATGAAATAGGATATATTCAGTATGATATAGAGAGGAAGATCAAAAAGTATCCTCAAAAACCCAAGCACCATCATCACAGCGATGCCAGACGATACCACGGTAAGGATCTTCATGCTGGAAATCCCGCCGCTTGTTATCATGTCAATCTGATTGGCCAGTATCAGCAGCCCCGGCTCTGCAAAGGAAATAAAGAACCCAAGCACCAGGCCCGATACTACTACTATCCAGAGCTTGTTCCTTTTTGTCATCGCAGGCCCGAGAAGCTCCCCCAGAGGAGTTATCCCAAGGTCAACTCCGGTAAGAAAGAGCGTAAGCCCAAGAACTACAAACACAGCTCCCATCAGAAATTTCACTGTCTGGACCGTATCCAGAGGTATCAGTGTAAATTTCAGAAGCAAAACTATTACAGTAACAGGAAGCACCGAAAAAAACACTTCCTTTAATTTTTCATTTAATATATTCAAATAAGATCCTCATCCTTTCTGTCTCAAAATAATTGCGTACAAATCGCGAATCATATATAATACTGTAGTTGGAAAAAA
>SAAM01000753.1 GCA_009929415.1 Clostridia bacterium
GGGATATACAGCGGATCAGATTTCAGAGCTTCAGAGCACTGGCGTAATAAAGTAAGTTAAGGATGAGGATGAATATATGTATACAATGGGATTAGACATAGGATCGACGGCTTCAAAGGGAGTCATACTGAAGGATGGAAGAGAGATAGTAGCAACATCTGTAATACCTTTTGGGACAGGAACCAGCGGACCGGAGAAGGTAAGGAAAGAGCTTATGGAAAAGAGCGCGCTCGAGAGGGGGGATCTCGAGAAAATAGTAGTTACAGGATACGGACGGATGAATTACGAAGATGCCGACAAACAGATAAGCGAGCTCAGCTGCCATGCAAAAGGAACAAGTTTTCTTGTAGAGGGAGTAAGAACTATCATAGATATCGGGGGGCAGGACGCTAAGGCGCTTGTGCTGGATCAGTCAGGTACGCTTCAGAATTTTGTAATGAATGACAAATGCGCTGCAGGGACGGGCAGGTTTCTGGATGTAATGGCAAAGATACTCGAGACTGAGGTTTCGGAGCTCGGCGACATTTCGTCCAGATCAGAGAAAGAAGTTTCCATAAGCAGCACCTGTACAGTGTTTGCAGAATCAGAGGTCATATCTCATCTTTCAGCCGGCGAAGCGACGGAAGACATTGTAGCAGGTATTCACAGCTCGGTAGCAAAAAGGGTTTCCAGTCTTGCAAAAAGAGTGGGAATAAAAGACAAGGTGGCCATGGTAGGGGGAGTTGCCAGAAACAAAGGGGTAGTCAAGGCGATGGAGGATGCCATAGGGATGGAAATCACGGTTCCAGAGAACGCTCAGCTTACAGGGGCGCTGGGAGCCGCCATATACGCCTACCATGAATCAAATAAAAAATAAGGAGAATCATCATGAGCGATAAAAAAAATGCAAGAACCGTCATAAATGAGCTTCTGGCAGAACAGTATGATAACGCATTCAAGGCAAAGGAGGCAGGCAGGCCGGTTGGATGGTCGACTTCAGTCTTTCCTCAGGAGCTTGCAGAGGCGTTTGATCTTTGCCTTCTTTATCCTGAGAACCATGCGGCCGGGGTGGCTGCAAAGAAGGAATCTCTTGAGCTGTGCGAGCTTGCAGAA
>SAAM01000754.1 GCA_009929415.1 Clostridia bacterium
AATATCGAATATTTTCGAAGGTTGGCTTATGCAAAGAAAAATCTTACTATTGAGGATTCGCAGACAATTTCCTGCAATATTCCCGATTACGATATATAGGAGATGGTCTTTATGGATAAAGATACCCTTAATTCAGAACTTACATCTCTTCTGAAAAATGAAGATACTGAGCATCTGAATATAGCAAAAATACACGAAGTTCTTGAAGCGGGAGCCGACCCCAATCTTTTTGATAATTTGGGCAGAACGGCATTGAATACAGCCTGTCACAAAAACAATATAAATGCTGTAAGTGTCTTGCTGAAACATGGAGCTGACCCTAACATGCCAAATAAATTCGGCGAACCTCCTCTCAATTATGTTCTTTTATCAAATATGTATGATGATATATATAATGTTGTAAAACTGCTTATCGAAGCTGGTGCTGACATTAATAAATACAGTTCCGATAAAACAGGCGAAATTCTGCCTCCTCTTTATCTGGCCTGCAGACATCAAACCATTGATATTATAAAGCTGCTGGTCATGTCAGGAGCTGATGTAAATGTTCGGATCGGTAGTTATTCTCCCTGTATAGTAGATGCTGCTTACGTTGGATTTAACGAAAGGGTCAGTCTGTTTATTGAATACGGAGCTGATGTAAACGCAAAAAATACTGATGGACGGACAGCCTTGTATTACGCAGCATCTGAAGGATATTATGAGATCGTCAAAACTCTTATTGAACACGGGGCAGATATAAATATCGCAGACAACAACGGATTCACACCCTTATATAAATGTTTCCATAACGCATATTCCGAGTGCGCGTCTGACAGATTTGAGAATACGGCAATGGCACTCATAAACGCCGGAGCTGACATTAATTTTATCGATTTCTCAGGCAACAGTATGCTTCACAGAGCAACAGCAGTAGGGATGGCTGTTGCCACAGAAAAACTCCTGGAACTGGGGGCAGACCCCTGCCTTAAAAATCAGCAGGGGACACCTCCTCTGTATATGGCAGCGATAAGTGCAAACGAACGAATAATATCTATGTTGCTTGATCGGGGCGCAGATATTAATTTTCGTGGGCCGGATGGAAAAACAGC
>SAAM01000755.1 GCA_009929415.1 Clostridia bacterium
GCTGCATGTGGCAGCCGCATACCCGGGAACACCTTCCACTGAGATCCTTGAGAACTTGTCAACTTACAAAGATGTATATTCAGAATGGTCAACAAACGAAAAAGTAGCACTTGAAGTAGCTGCCGGAGCTTCCATGGCCGGCGGAAGAGCCCTCGCTGCAATGAAACATGTCGGACTCAACGTTGCTGCGGATCCTCTCTTTACACTTGCTTACACAGGAGTCAACGGAGGGCTTGTGGTCGTTACGGCAGATGACCCAGGACTGTTCAGTTCACAGAACGAACAGGATAACAGATACTACGCCTCACATGCCAAGCTCGCTATGCTTGAACCATCTGACAGTCAGGAGTGCCTTGACTTTGTCAAAGAGGCCTTCGACATTTCTGAGAAATTTGACACGCCAGTTCTTTTCAGGGTCACGACAAGGATCTGCCACAGCAAGACACTAGTGGAGATATCAGGCAGAAAAGAAGTGCCTGTAAAACCATATGCAAAGGATGTCTCGAAATATGTAATGGCTCCGGCATCTGCCAAGAAGCGTAAATATGTAATGGAAGACAGGATCGCTGCAATGAAGGAATTCAGCGAGAATACTCCCATGAACCGCATTGAGGATGGCCCAAAGAAAATCGGCATAATAACAAGCGGAATATCATACAACCATGCGAAGGAAGTATTCGGGGATGAAGTATCTTACCTTAAACTGGGCTTCACGTGGCCACTCCCGGAAAGGCTGGTAAGAAAATTTGCCGGGATGGTCGAGACACTTTATGTGATAGAGGAAAACGAGCCCTACATCGAAGACTTCGTTAAGATCATGGGAATAGAATGCACCGGCAGGGACAAGCTCCCCTGGGTGGACGAACTGACTCCGGAAATAATAAGAAGAGCCTTCTTTCCCGAGAGCGAAGATCAGGGCGGTTATGCCATTGACGCAGAAATTCCCCCACGCCCTCCGGTTCTTTGTGCGGGATGCACCCACAGGGGATTTTTCTACGAGGTAGGAAAATATAAAGATGTTGTCGTAACAGGTGACATCGGCTGCTACACGCTTGGCATAGCTCCTACCCTTAGTGTTACCGACTCTGTAA
>SAAM01000756.1 GCA_009929415.1 Clostridia bacterium
CAGCAGCTACGTACCGAACTTCTTTATTCCTGATTATGGATCCAAAATGACTTCGGCTGTATATATCCGGGGCATCGGGACTCGTAACAGCGGACAATCTGTAGGTCTTTATGTAAATGACGCTCCTTACATGGACAAAAGTACATTCGATTTTGAACTTACAGATATCCAACGGATAGAAGTACTTCGTGGGCCGCAAGGCACACTTTACGGACGTAACGCCATGGGAGGCATTATTAACATCTACACCCTCTCCCCCTTCGATTATCAAGGAACCAAGCTCTCTGTTTCGGCGGGAAATTACGGACAGTTTAAAGCAAAAGCCTCTCATTATAACAAACTTTCGGAACGTGTAGCTTTATCTATAGGAGGCTACTATGACCGGAACGACGGATTTTTCACAAATTCATTCAATGGTAGGAAGGCCGACAAAGAAGAATCTGTCGGTGCGCGTATGGGGCTTGAATGGATGATAAGTCCCCGATTCAAAGCTACCTACAACTTTTCATTTGATTATTCAGAACAGGGAGCATTTCCATACGGGTTATACAATCCGGAAACAAAAGAAACAGCAGCAGTAAGTATAAATGATTCAAGCACGTATAACCGGAGAATGATCGGCAATCAACTACGATTGGAATACAAGTCTAATCAATTCACTCTAAGTAGTACAACTGGTTACAGGCATCTGAAAGACAACATGAATATGGATCAGGACTTTTCGCCACTCTCCATTTTCACGCTCAACCAAAAGCAAAAACAAAACGCATTCAGTCAGGAAATAGCCCTAAAATCTAACCAACCGACTAATTACCAGTGGTCTGTTGGCTTGTATGGGTTTTACGACGATCTGCATACGGATGGTCCGGTAACATTCAAGGAAGATGGTGTAAAAACTGTGCTTCAATCTGTGTTTGACCGGCTTAAAGCGAGTATCCCACGGATGCCTCAACTTATCATTCTGGATGAACAGATCTACATTCCGGGATCGTTTGATACTCCAACCTACGGACTTGCACTTTACCACCAATCCACGATAAACAATCTGTTCTCAGAAGGATTATCTCTTACCGCCGGTATCAGACTG
>SAAM01000757.1 GCA_009929415.1 Clostridia bacterium
AGATAGAGATAAAATTTCAGGTAGAATAATTCAAACGTTTAGCCGCTTGAGCTCTTTTGACAGAGAGTTGCGGATATGCATCAGAATCTGTATTTTTCTGATAATCTCGTTTTGCGCTTCGGGAGATGCTCCCTCTTTCTGGCTCTTGTCAAGGGCTTCGCATAGTTTCTGATATGCCAGTGATGTGATCTTTGCCTTGTAAACCAGAATTGCTTTAGGTACGCTGTGGCTCAGAACATTCTCCTCAGGTATGAGCGTCTTTGTGAACTTCTTAATATTCAGATTATGCTCTTGGTGGAGCAGCTCGAGGACAACCGTTACAAACTGATGGTTTGTATGGTTTATGAAGTGTTTCTGGATAGACTCCTGCCCGGACTCCTTCACCTGGAAATATTCGTCGAATATGCTTTTATACAAGAGGTTGCTGAGTTCAAGGTCGTCATTTTGCAACTCAGTAAGTATAAACTGTGAGACAGTAAGCCGTGTGTCTTTTCCTTCATCTTTACCGTATATCGGATGCTCTCCGAACTTGATAAGATAGTAGAGTAGCTCCTTCTCAGCAGGTTCGCAGAATGTCTCAGTTACAAACTCCGGGAGCTTCTCTCCGGTCTCGATATTAGGAAAGTATTCCGGTGTATAGACCCTGTTATCAACCGAAGAATCTGTGGAATAGGCTCCGTATTGTCTTTTCTGCCGGAGTTTTTTTACCTCCTGGGCAAGTATCTTCTCGTCGATCTTTAATCTGATGCTGCAATCTTCAATGTATACGGAACGGCTTATTGCGTCGGGAATAACAGCTATGCTGGCAACCACCTCCGAAATCAGCTGTGCTCTTTTAACCGGGTCTCTCTTGGTATCATCTGCAAGTAGTGTGCTCTTGAATGCAATGAAATCCTGCTCTGCCTCCCGGAGGAAATCCTTAAGCTCTTCGGTTGTATGACTTTTTGCATACGAATCGGGATCCTCACCGTCTGGGAAGAGGACGACCTTTACCTGAAGCCCCTCCTCAAGAAGCATGTCTATGCCGCGTATTGAGGCTTTTATCCCGGCTGCATCACCGTCATAAAGAACTGTGACCTCAGGAG
>SAAM01000758.1 GCA_009929415.1 Clostridia bacterium
CACTATTCACTATTCACTAAAAACCACAACCCCTTCCTCCATGAACTTTCAGTACATAAGGCCGTCAGGCTTTTTAGCCCAATATATAAGGCATTACTGGATCCTCGAAGCGGAGGCTTCAGACGGGGAGGTGTGTGAACGGGTTATACCTACAGGCAATATAGAGTGGATGTTTCACTATCGCAACCCATTTTTTGTCAAAAATTCAGGAGAGCAAATTGCACAACCACGCTCTTTGGCAAGCGGTATTAGCTACAATTATTTTGATGTGACAACTCGCGGTGAATCAGGCGTTATAGCAGTCACATTTCTTCCCGGAGGCGCTTCTCACTTCCTTCACTTTCCTTTATCAGAGATCGAGGATTCCTCTGTCTCCCTTTCAGATATATTCAGCTCCAGGATAAAAGAGATAGAAGAGCGCGTATGTCTGGCCTCTTCAATTACGGAGAGAATCATGGTAATCGAACAATTCCTCAGAGATTGTTTCAGACCGGCTAAGAACAACGATGTCCTGCTTATTGAGAAATGTGTGGAATATATAACGCAGTCAAGAGGGCAGTTGAGAAGTTCAGACCTTACCGGAAAATTTTCAGTTACAAACAAGTCGCTGGAGAGAAAGTTTTCCAGCTATTTAGGGAAAACACCAAAACAGTTCATCCGTATAGTCCGCTTCCAGGGTGTAATCCAGAACCTGTCCGGGATAGGACCCAAAGACCTTACAAGATTTACATACGATAACGGGTATTTTGATCAGGCACATTTTATTAAAGACTTTAAAAACCTGTCAGGGTATACTCCGAAGGAGTTTCTTGCACTTGGCCCTTGTCATGCCGACTACTTCGAATAGCTGATTGTCGTTTTTTTACAATTTTGTCATTTTCAAACCCGATACTTTTGTCGCTTCAACAAAATCAAACTCTAATCCATGAGACAAGACAGCATTATTATCCAGAACGCTCACACAAACAATCTCAGGAGCATCAATCTTGAGATACCCAAACACAAACTAGTTGTGTTTACCGGTGTCTCGGGTTCGGGCAAGTCCTCTCTCCTGTTTGACACAATCTATACAGAGGCCCAAAGA
>SAAM01000759.1 GCA_009929415.1 Clostridia bacterium
TCAAGGCCCGGAAGATTTATCTCATCTACATTTATATACAGCCCATCTTCTGTCCCTTTATAAAAGAACTCGGGTTCAGGCTTTTCTTTGTACTGCAGCCAGGCGCGCTGCATGTCACTGCCTTCAAAACTGATATCTGCCAGCGAATTGCCAACAAGCTCACCAGAGCTTTTTTCAATAATAACGGCATATCCTTTATACTGGCTTACTATGTCCTCCAGATAGGAATCGATATTTCCAAGCAGGACATGAGTGCCAAGAATGCCCTCAAGCTTTCCTTGTTCGTCATATACCGGGCAGGCATAGGATACTGTCATGTCATCCATGATAAAATGCTTGTAGATCGGTGAAAATGTCGGATTTCCAGACTCAGCGGCCGCTTTATACCAGTTTCGGGTCCTCGGGTCAAAAAGTCCGGCCTTAAGAATCAGCTCCCCTGCGGTAAGGTCTTCTTTTGCCGTATAATACCACGAGTTTCCACCTGTAGATGCATCGTTTCTCATTATCTCTATTTCCCAGTCTTCATTTCTCCTGGCTCCGTAGTATTCACCGTCTGACGTTCCATAACTGAAGCTGTATATTTCATCCTCATATGAGCTCAGAACCCCGGCAAAAAACCTGTCTCTGATGCTTCCATCTCTAATGTCGATTATATCATTTGCAATTAGCTTGTGATTAGATTCGTTTATCTGTTCAGGTACATGAAGCAGTGAATATATCTGATTATATATATGCACATTCATTTCTGAGGCCATGCTCTCAGTGGTATTTTTTGCAGAAGAATACCATCCCGAAAAAACAAGATATCCGATTCCGCCAACAGTCAGGAGCATCGCCGCCATAAAAACCGTTATCAGAAGCCTTCTTATCGATATACTTTTTCTGTGCTCTTTCATAGAATCTTACCTCTCAAAATATCTATAGCTGCGTCTTCATCAAGCGGCCTGCTTACAAGATATCCCTGTATCTTATCGCAGCCGTGTTCCTTAAGGTACTGCTTCTGCTCTTCATATTCGACCCCTTCGGCTATGGCGCAGTGCCCCAGCTTGTGAGCCATAGATATTATATCCCCTGTTATAGCTCT
>SAAM01000760.1 GCA_009929415.1 Clostridia bacterium
GGCTGTAAAACTCACAGGGAGCATACTGACAATAGCCGTACCTACCCATTTCTTTATAGAGTTTCTTGAAGAATACTATATTGACCTTATCAGTAAGGCCCTCAAACGCGAGCTTGGCAGGGATGCTAAACTTGAGTACAATGTGAAGGTTATTTCAAATGAAAAACCGGTACAGATTCCACATCAATCTACAGCCGAGATAACAAATAAGACCTTACCTTTTCCTAATCAGGCAAGACAAATAGCGAACCCGTTCGTCATCCCGGGACTCCAACAATTGAAGATTGACCCACAACTCAATCCTCACTTCAGTTTTGAAAATTTCATAGAAGGCGAATGCAACAGACTTGCAAGATCTGCGGGACTCACTATCGCATCCAACCCGGGGTCGAGTGCGTTCAACCCTCTCTTCCTTTACGGAGGTTCGGGACTTGGAAAGACACACCTTGCACAGGCAATAGGGATCAACATAAAGGAGAGATTCCCCGACAAGATAGTTCTTTATGTAAGTGCAAACCGCTTCCAGACCCAGTTCATGGATGCTGTTAACGTTAAGAACAAACTGACAGACTTCCTTCATTTCTATCAGATGATAGATGTACTGATTATTGACGACGTTCAGGAATTTGCCGGAAAGAGCGGTACACAAAATGCCTTTTTCCACATTTTCAGCCATCTTCACAATCTCGGCAAACAACTTATACTTACTTCGGATAAGCCACCTGTAGATCTGCAGGATCTGGAACAGAGACTGCTTTCAAGGTTCAAATGGGGTTTGCTTGCAGAACTGCGTCAGCCGGACTATCAGACAAGGATGGCAATTATAAGGGCAAAATGTTACAATGACGGTGTAACCCTTCCGGAAGAGGTCGTATCATATCTTGCTTCAAGAGTGACTACAAATATCAGAGAGATCGAGGGAACATTAAACTCATTGCTTGCTCAGGCTATATTCAACAATAAGACCATCGACATGGAGCTTGCGGAGAGTCTTACCGAAAAGATTGTCAGCAGGAACAGAAATGAGCTCACTATTGATGAGATTCAGAAGACAGTATGCGAATACTTCAAGATAAATACTGA
>SAAM01000761.1 GCA_009929415.1 Clostridia bacterium
CAGGAGAAACCAGAACGATTATAAGGAAATGGAAGGTCAGCTGCTGATCGGAGGATACGGCGGAATCTATCACTACAGAAAAACCAATCCTTTTGTCACTGACTACTCTCTGAATGTCGTAAATTCTGCCAGCTGCTATGAACTGTTCAGACTGGGAGCTAAAAGAGTGACGCTGTCGCATGAACTTAACAAGGGCCAGATCAATGATCTTATAGATGCCTACCAGAAAGAAAACGGCGGCTTGCCTTCGCTGGAAATGATCGTATATGGAAGGGCTCCTCTGATGTTTACAAAATACTGTCCGATGAAAAAGATGGATCAGTGCGGCATCTGCAGAAATAAGAGCTATGTGATAAGAGATGAGCACGGAACCTTCCCGATAATCTCTCATGATGACTGTACAACGACCATACTCAACAGCAGGACGCTCAATCTTCTGGATGAGCTGCCGGGCATGACAGGAATCGAGGCCTTCAGACTGAGCTTCACAGTCGAGTCGAAGGATCAGGTTATAAAGACCATCCGTGATGCCCAAGGCAAATTGAACGGCACAGCTTCTAAATCCGTCTTTAATCAGAAGAAAGATACGAGAGGACATTTTAACAAAGAAATCGTTTAAAATTAAAGCGCTCCGCGGGATAAGTCCAGTTGAGCGCTTTTTCTGTATTGATATTTAACTCGTTTGCAAACTTGATTTATTTCTGAGCTTTCAGAAGGTCTCTGATTTCTTCTAGAAGCTTTACGTCCTCTGGGACTGGTGCTGGCTCTGGAGCTGGCGCCGGCGCTTCTTCCTTTTTCTTGTTCGCCTTGTTTATGAGCTTTATGGCAATGAAGATCGAGAAGGCTATTATAAGGAAGTCTACTATGTTCTTTATGAAGCTTCCATAGAGGATTGCCGCCTCCGGGGTTATGACTGTCTCTCCTTCCATAACTGCCGGGGTCATTACGTATTTCAGAGCGCTGAAATCTGTTCCCGCTGTAAAAAATCCTACTATAGGCATTATGATGTCATTAACGAGCGATGTGACGATTTTTCCAAATGCGCCCCCGATAACTACCGCTACTGCAAGGTCAAGCACGTT
>SAAM01000123.1 GCA_009929415.1 Clostridia bacterium
TTTGAGCTGCTTGTAAATATGTATGGAGTCCCTAACTATAATGAAGTCGACCCTACGCTGTTTCTGGGCGTGACATACCTGATACTTTTCGGGGCAATGTTTGGAGACGTCGGACAGGGACTGGTACTTGTGCTTGCAGGATTTCTGCTTAGGCGTAAATCCAAAAAAGGCACAGACGGAAGAGATTACGGAGAGATCCTTTTCAGGATAGGTATGAGCTCGACCTTTTTTGGTTTTATGTACGGAAGCATATTCGGAGACGAAGAAGTTCTTCCTGCACTTATTGTAAGGCCTCTTGAAAACATAAACTTCGTACTGTACAGCGCTATAGCCTTTGGAGTGATACTTCTCCTCATAAGCTTTGGAATCTCAATATATAATCTAAAGCGTGAAGGTGACATAAAAGAATGCCTGTTTGGCAGGAACGGTCTTACAGGGCTGGTATTTTATGTGTCGCTGCTTTCGTTCGGGCTCCAGATGCTTCTGGGTGCGGTTCTTATTCCAAATGCCGTACTTGCGGTCATAATGATAGCTTCGCTCGCAGCGCTGCTTTTCAAGACGCCGCTATATTCAATTATATTCAAAGAGGAAGCTCATTACGAAGAGGGAAAAGGGACTTATTATATCGAGGGTGGATTTGACCTCATAGAGACGATTCTGAGCCTTCTTTCAAACTCGATATCATTTATCAGGATAGGAGCCTTTGCGCTTAACCATGTCGGACTTTTCCTTGCTTTCTCAACGATGGCAAAGATTGCAAAAAGCCCTTTCATGGGAATGGCGATACTGGTTCTTGGAAATATAATAATAATTGGGCTAGAAGGTCTGATAGTTCTGATTCAAGGTCTGAGGCTCGAGTATTACGAGCTGTTCAGCAAATACTTCAAAGGCGACGGAAAATCATATATTCCAGTAAAATTCATAGAAGAAGCGGAGGAAATTTAAGATGAAAACAATATTAGCGATAATGGCATTTACAGTAGTGGCAACAATAGGTATAGGTGCAAGATTATATATAAAGGGAGCAGACTGCTCAAGAATCAAAAAGACGCTTATAGCAAATATAAGCCTGTTCGCTCCACTTGCAGCGGGCGCGATCCTTCTTATGATACCGGAGATAGCAAGTGCATCCACAGCGGTTACAGCTTCAGGATCTGATTCAGCAGGGCTTGGATATATAGCAGCAGCTCTTTCTACAGGAATGGCTACAATCGGAGCAGGATACGCAGTTGGATCAGTTGGTTCCGCAGCGCTTGGAGCAGTATCAGAAGACCAGAAGATACTTGGAAAGACGCTTATATTCGTTGGTCTTGCAGAAGGTATAGCAATTTATGGACTTATAGTATCAATACTGATCCTTGGAAGACTTTAAGGACGTGATCCAATGAAATCATTTCTCATAAGTGACAACAAGGACACGATGGTTGCCATGCGCCTTGCGGGTATAACCGGTGTGATCCTTCACGAAAAAGAAGAAATAATAAAACAGATAATAGAAATCCTGAATGACCGGGATACCGGGATACTGATCCTTACAGAAGCGATTTTTGAGCTTGTGGAGGAAGAGGTCATGAACATAAAGCTCAAAAGGACATATCCCCTTATAGTCGAGATACCTGACAGATTCGGACAGCGAAGAGAAGATAATTATATCACCAGATATATAAACGAGTCAGTAGGAGTCAAACTGTAAGTCATAATAAGGAAGAGGTGAACAGATGATTACTCTTGAAGAAAAACTGAGTCAGTTTGAAGAGCTGATAAACAGTAAAGTAGAAAAAGAAAACAGCCACAGGCTTGAAGAAAAACAGCAGGAAATAAGCTCTTTCCTGAGCAGTCAGAAAGCAGCTTTTGAAGACAGTGCGCTGCGTACAGCCAAGCTTTCCAAAGACAGGATAGACAGGCAGAAGCAGGAAAAAGTTTCAACCGCAGTTCAGGCTGAAAAAAGAGAGCTTCTAAAGCTTTCAGAAGGCTTTATAAAGACTCTCACTCTGAAGATTGAAGATAAATGCAGGGAATTTGCACTTGGAAGCGACTATCCGGGCTTTATAACGCAGATCCTGATACGCACGCTCGAAAGGGAGGGAGTATCAAAGGATACAAAGCTCGTTATGATACTGGCTCCTGAAAATTACAACGAGGCGAGCCGTATGATATCAGCAGAGCTTGAAAAAATCGGCTTTGCGAAATATGAGATAACAGAGGGCGACATAAGCCTTCTTGGAGGCTTCATACTTGAAATACCTGAGCTGAGCCTCAGGATAACAAGGACGCTTGAAAACTCGATAAACATGAAACGCGATGACATAGGACAGTTCATACAGAACTATGTAAGAGATGGAGGAGTTAACTAATGAACAAAGAATTAGCAGTCACTCTCTCTGTGAACGGTCCTGTTGTAAAGGCAGAAAACATGCAGGATTTTCAGGTAAGAGAGATGGTGATGGTGGGAGAGAAAAAGCTTCTCGGAGAAGTAATATCTCTTGATGAATCAATAGGCACAATTCAGGTATATGAAGAAACCGAAGGGCTGAGAGTAGGCGAGAGGATACATCCTACAGACAAGCCGCTCTCACTCACGCTTGGGCCGGGAATGATAGGAAATATATTCGACGGTATCCAGAGACCTCTTGAAGAAGTGGAAAGGATATCAGGCGAATTCATAGCCGAAGGTATAGGCCTTATAAGCATAGACATGGAAAAAATATGGGATGTGGAGATCCTCATAAACGAGGGTGATTACCTCACTCCAGGAATGGTATATGCCCATGTTCAGGAATCAGACCTCATACTTCACAAGGTCATGGTGCCTCCGGGAGTAAGCGGAGAGGCAAAAAACGTGCTGCCATCAGGAAAATACAACATAGATACAGTGGTTGCGAGGATACAGACAAGAGGAAGCGAAACAGAGCTCAGGCTCTATCAGAAATGGCCGGTAAGGATAGCAAGGCCGGTTGCCATGAGAAGGCCTATAGAAAAGCTTCTTGTTACAGGGCAGAGAGTGCTCGACATTTTCTTTCCTATAGCAAAGGGGGGAACAGCAGCGCTTCCGGGCGGATTTGGAACAGGAAAGACCATGACTCAGCATCAGCTGGCAAAGTGGTCTGACGCCGACATCATAGTATACATCGGATGCGGAGAGAGAGGAAACGAGATGACAGAGGTTCTCGAGGACTTTCCAAAGCTTATAGACCCGAAAAGCAACAAACCGCTCATGGACAGGACCATCCTTATAGCGAACACCTCAAACATGCCCGTTGCAGCCAGAGAGGCAAGCATATACACAGGCATAACCATAGCAGAGTATTACAGAGACATGGGATACCATGTAGCAATAATGGCAGACTCAACTTCAAGATGGGCAGAAGCGCTCAGAGAGATTTCAGGTCGTCTTGAGGAGATGCCTGCAGAAGAAGGATATCCGGCATATCTTCCTTCAAGGCTCGCACAGTTTTATGAGAGAGCAGGATATGTTGAGACCCTGAACCACCAGGAGGGCTCGGTAACCATAATAGGAGCAGTATCTCCGCCGGGAGGAGACTTTTCAGAGCCAGTAACGGAAAATACGAAGAGATTCGTGAATGCATTCCTTGCGCTCGACAAAAAGCTCGCATATGCAAGGCACTATCCTGCTATAGGATATCTGACCAGCTACAGCGGATACACAAAATCACTTGAAGACTATTATGCTCAGGAAGTAGCCGAGGATCTTCTCTCAGTAAGAGAAGAGATGATGGCAATCCTTGGAGAAGAAGAAAAGCTCAACTCAATTGTGCAGCTCGTAGGAGAAGACGTTCTGCCGGATGACCAGAGGATAACAATCGAGATAGCAAAGGTAATCAAGAGAGGATTCCTTCAGCAGAATGCTATGCACAAGGATGATACATTCGTTCCGCTCAAGAAGCAGTATGAGATGCTAAAGGTAATAAAGCACCTCAATGACAGGGCGCTTGACGCACACCGCAAGTCAATACCACTTTCAGAGATAAGAAATCCAAAACTGTTCGAGGACGTCGTGAAAATGAAGTACACGGTTCCAAATGATGACCTGTCAAAGATAGATGACCTTCATTTTGAGATCAACAGCTACTTCGACATGGTAATTGAGAAATACTCAAACAGAAAGGACGTGATCTAATGGCTCAGAGAGAATATCTAAAGCTTGACAGAGTCAAGGGAGACCTCATAGTGCTTGAGGGCGTTCAGGGAGTGGCTTATGGAGAAATACTCGAAATAAACATAGCTGGCGGAATAAAGCGTGAAGGCAAGGTAGTGACGGTCGATGGAGATCGCGTAATAGCGCAGGTGTTCCAGGGAACTCAGGGAATATCCACAACAAACTCATCCGTAAGATTTGCCGGAAAGCCGCTTGAGATAGCGCTCTCAAAGGACATCCTCGGAAGAGCCTTCAACGGAACAGGAAAGCCATATGACGGGGCAGGACCGATATATTCAGACAAAAAATATAATGTAAACGGAAGACCGGTAAACCCTGTGTCAAGGGAATATCCGAGAAACTACCTCGAGACAGGAATATCAGCCATAGATTCGCTCATGACGCTGATAAGAGGACAGAAGCTTCCTATATTTTCAGGAAATGGCCTGAGCCACAATGAGCTTGCAGCACAGATAGTAAGGCAGGCATCAGTAAAGGGCGAGGACAATGACAACTTTGCCGTGGTATTTGCAGCCATGGGAATAAAGCATGATGACGCCGATTATTTCAGAAAATCCTTTGAAGGCTCAGGCGTAATCCAGAGAGTCGTAATGTATGTAAATCTTGCGGATGATCCCGTTATAGAGAGGATAACCACACCAAGATGCGCCCTTACGGCAGCGGAGTACCTCGCATACGAAGAAGGAATGCATGTACTCGTAATCCTCACAGACATGACAAGCTATGCGGAAGCCCTTCGTGAGATATCCTCAGCAAGAGAAGAGGTTCCAAGCAGAAAGGGATATCCGGGATATCTTTACAGCGACCTTGCCACTATTTATGAAAGAGCAGGGATGATAAGAGGCAAGGCCGGTTCAGTTACCCTTCTTCCTATCCTTACGATGCCAAACGATGACATCACGCATCCTATACCAGACCTTTCCGGATATATAACAGAGGGGCAGATTGTACTATCGAGAGACCTTCAGCAGAAGAACATATATCCGCCTATAAACGTGCTTCCATCCCTTTCAAGGCTTATGAAAGACGGAATAGGAGAAGGATTTACGAGAGATGACCATGATGAGGTGGCCTCTCAGCTGTTTTCATCATACTCGAGAGTTCAGGATGTAAGGAGCCTTGCGCAGATTATAGGGGAGGACGATCTTTCAGAGATAGACCAAAAATTCCTTGCATTCGGCCTTGCATTCGAAAAGCAGTTCCTCAGTCAGAAGACAGATGAAAAAAGAACCATAGAAGAAACTCTCGACATAGCATGGGACATACTGGCAATACTTCCGCCGGAAGAGCTTGAGAGACTTTCGCCGCAGATGATGGAAAAATACTACAGAGGAAGATAGGAGGCAGGCTATGCAGAATCAGTTTACTCCTACAAAAGCAAACCTGATAAAAGCCAGGGAGAATCTTGCATTCTCAAAAAGCGGATATGCCCTTCTTGACAAAAAGCGTACAGTTCTCATAAGAGAGGCAATGACACTCGTAGAGCGGGCGAATGAGATTCAGAAGAAGGTAAAGGAAGAGTTTGAAGACGCATACAGCACCCTTGAGATTGCAAACATTACCCTTGG
>SAAM01000762.1 GCA_009929415.1 Clostridia bacterium
AACGTGCTTGACCTTGCAGTAGCGGTAGTTATCGGGGGCGCATTTGGAAAAATCGTCACATCGCTCGTTAATGACATCATAATGCCTATAGTAGGATTTCTTACAGCGGGAACAGACTTCAGCAGCCTCAAATACGTAATGACCCCGGCGGTCATGGACGGAGAGACAATAATAACTCCAGAGGCGGCAATTCTCTATGGAAGCTTCATAAAGAATATAGTGGACTTCCTTATAATAGCCTTCTCGATCTTCATTGCCATAAAGTTCATAAACAAGGCAAACAGGAAAAAGAAAGAAGAACCGGCGCCAGCTCCAGAGCCAGCACCAGTCCCAGAAGACGTAAAGCTTCTTGTAGAAATCAGAGACCTTCTGAAATCTCAGAAATAAATGAAGTTTGCAAACGAATTAAATATCAATACAGCAAAAGCGCTCAACTGGACTTATCCCGCGGAGCGCTTTAAATTTATATGATTTCTTTATTAAAATGGCCTCTCGTATCTTTCTTCTGATTAAAGACAGACTTGGAAACTGTGCCTTTCAATTTGCCTTGGGCATCACTGATGGTTTTTATAACCTGCTCCTTCGACTCGACAGTGAAGCTCAGCCTGAAGGCCTCGATTCCTGTCATGCCCGGCAGCTCATCCAGAAGATTGAGCGTCCTGCTGTTAAGGATGGTCGTTGTACAGTCATCATGAGAGATTATCGGGAAGGTTCCGTGCTCATCTCTTATAACATAGCTCTTCGTCCTGCAGGTTCCGCACTGATCCATTTTTTTCATCGGACAGTATTTCGTAAACATCAGAGGCGCCCTTCCATATACGATCATTTCCAGCGAAGGCAAGCCGCCGTTTTCTTTCTGGTAGGCATCGATCAGATCATTGATCTGATTCCTGTTCAGTTCATGTGACAGCGTCACTCTTTTAGCGCCCAGGCGGTACAATTCGTAGCAGCTGTCAGAATTGACGACATTCAGAGAGTAGTCCGTGACAAAAGGATTGGTTTTTCTGTAGTGATAGATTCCGCCGTATCCTCCGATCAGCAGCTGACCTTCCATTTCCTTATAATCGTTCTGGTTTCTCCTG
>SAAM01000124.1 GCA_009929415.1 Clostridia bacterium
CAGCTCCCTATCAATATTGATATAGGTATAGAAGATACCCGAAGCGAATTCAGTATCACCCATGTGTCCAGCACCTTGGTCTTCCATTCCTTCATTAAGGTCATCAACGGCTGTGAAGAAATCATCCTCAACGACAATCTTTTGTACACTAAAAGCATGCGCCACTTGAACTGAGGCTTCAATATTGTAAGAAGGATCTTTTGCAAGCATTCTCCCGAACAGAGCCATGTCTGCAGCTGAGTTATTCGCTCGAAGCAGCTTAAGTTGTGATTCTGTGGGTGCTTGCTGCTTCTCGACTAATTCATTTGCCAAATCCAAAGCTGCCTTTTGCTCTTCGGGGGAAATGAAGGCCAATTGCTCAATCTGCAGATTATTTGGAAATTTCTCTTTGTCACTCTTTATTGCTCCAAAACTACCGGCAATACTTCGAGCCCATTCCAGTGCTGCCTTCTCTTTTATGCCACCTTCCAACAGGGTAGTATAGACTGTCTCACCAAATCGCTTTGTCCTTACGCCATTTAGACCTCCAATTTTAACATCCCCAATCTTCTGTTCAAAAATATTTGAAGTTCTCCAAGCACGCTTCAAACTTTGTGATGATACACGCAGTCGAGTTGTCCCGCCGACAATAGCTGTTTTTGGTCTACCCAAGTCATCCCTGTTCAAATTTGCTGGTGGATAAGATGTCAACACATGAATTTGCAAAAATTTTTTCATTTCTAAATCTCCTTTTTTCTTTTGTTTAATTCTTTTTATAATCAATACATATCTTTTTGAAGATAATACTGCGAAGCCCAAACCTTTCTCGTTTGATCATTCCAAAAATAGAGAGATTGAATTATGTCTTTTACATCTGCTCTGTTTCCTAGCATTTTGATTATGCGTATCAAACTTATGTACAACTCAGAACTATCCTCGGTTCGCAATACTCTTCGAAAACGAAGATCACTCATTACAGGCCGATCACTTCCCTGTTTCTTCATTCCCATTGCTTTAGCTACCGGGCATCCTGGGGTGTCTTGCTCTACATGTGCAAGAACCCCCACAATCAAAGGAAGCCGGGTGGTGATTACACCACGGAAGTTTTCCACATCGTCAAGTTCAAGCACTGATTCCAGTAGTGTGTAATACATACTTTGCAAGGCAACTTCATCAGGGCTTTTACACCTCCTTAACACAGCCCTTTCTCCGGTAAAGCGAGGACCTTGCAGATTCAACCACCACTTGACAACTTGAGCCAACACCAATGGAAATGTATTCGTCTTTCGATTATCAATAAGACTTTCCATCACATATCCTCCTTTTTATTATTCGTTTCTCTTGCTGGAAGTCCCAGAATTTTTTCTCGTACTTTTTTCCCTGTGTTATTCCAAATTAGATCATTCCTTGCCTTGACCACCCTTGGAACTCCACTTTTACTTTTTCCTGAATCAAGTGGAACTTGGTCTGCATACGTATCGAAACTCTGAAGTGAAATTCGGTTCAGGTACCGTACCCATTCCTCAAAAACTGACTGGTGGGTGTAATCTTCTTGACACAGCATTTCTTCCAAAACATGAATCTGTCGGTAATATTCGTTTTCTGTAGAAGACCAAATTTCATTCTCCAGATATGACAAATCACCCCGGGCTTTACTGTTCGAATCAAGCCAAGACTCCTTCACAGCATTGCTGGTGTTCTTTGCTATCGCACTTGCTGCTTCAGCAAGGCGATTGGCAAATTCCACCAATTCTTCACGATTTTCTTCCGGTATCAGCCAATATGGCATCATGGACTCGTACCAACATCGTGCCTTCATATTATCCATATCATACCCAAAGACTTTTACCCGAATACCACAGATTACCTTCATCTTTTCCAGGTCCTTCAATCTTTTGTCTATGACTTGTAACGTAATCGGGCGTGGGTTGGTACTGCTATCGGTCATGATATAGAGAGGCCAATGTCTATAGGTAAAGCCGCCTGGTTGTGGATGAACCGGCAATTTCAGACCATCCTTATCGGAGTAGTATGGCGAAAGTGGATGGATTATTCCCTCTCCATAGTTGAGACCATAAGGAAGTGATTCATAACTCTGATAAAGCATTGTATTTTCTGTTCCACATACATCACAAGTACCTTGCGTTACTTCAGATGTGCTTAATTTTGTCCTTCTTGGCATTCCCCAATAGGTTTGAAAGGGATGTATGTGCTTTGCCGTCGTTTCAGTTCCTTTTTCCTTGCTAATCCTGATGTCCCCAGCCCAGGGAAATTTTGCTGCTGAATCTTGTAGTGAAAGAGTGCAATTTGTCCTCTCCAGATCTTTGGAAATAAGTACATTCAACCAAACCAAATGCCACAACGTGTCATAGGCTGCATTATAACCATCGGGGATTATTGCAACTGTAAGAGGGCCTCCCCCTCGTAAGGATGTCCGTATACCGGCACCACCGGCAGGAGCATTCGCATTGAGTGTATACAACGAAGCGGCAGTGCAAGCCTCGCACATACCTTTCACACGGTCGCGCTTCACGAAGTGATCTGTATTTTGTTCCAGTGTATTTTCTCCTGGAGATTCAATGAGTAAGTTTGCTATTGGCTTTCTACCCGCATTCAAGTTTGGCTCCTGCATGAAACTTATTTCATCACCTATGAGGTCAAAGTATCTCTGATCCTTTTGCATCGAATGAAATAACTGCTCTTTTGAAGGAGGCTTACAAAAAAGACGGACCCATTCCACTTCATCTTGTGGAGTCATAACAGTCTGAATAATTCCAATAAGAAACTGCAGGTAAGAACTTTTAAAGTCAGGCCTCTTTGCATCTATGGAACAGAACGGGTCAACATCGATTCCTTCTGTAATTTCATATGGCCGTATTAAAACTCTCTTCGGTGTACCTCTTCGGATTACTGGAATCCAAGCGTCATTCAGTAAATTCATAGTGCCCCCTTTATTCCGGATTACGTAAACTCAAACCAAGTTCGCAGTCATAGAAAAATACTTTGCCATCGTTTGTGGACCCAATGCTACGATAGATTTTCCGCTGGCTATCCCCAATTGGGAGCTTTTCCAGCGGTAATAAGACGCTTCCTCGTCCACTATCAAATAAAGTCTTCTCAGTCTTGGTGATCAACGTTATGATTGCGGTATCATAGTTAATTGTGACCTTTCGATATTTCACCTCGCTCATCTGCCATGGAAAATGTTCGTCTTCCGCCAATGGTAGGAGCCAATTATTTTCATAAACACATAATCGATAGGTAGCTACATCGTCTGTAAGTCGAGTGGGGGCCGAAGAATCCGGCCATGGATGCGTATCAGATGGCTTAATGAATCCATCAAAGAGAGGAAAAACGTTGAATTCGGCTACAGCTTGATTATGAACACTCTTTTTCAGGGCCAATCCTGATGCCTCTTTCAAGGATTCAGGTAATGTCTCTCCATTTTGCCCATACACACTCTCAATTAGATAGCGTGATTTCTCGGGGACCACCAATGCCCTCTCTTCCTCTAAAACAATTGCAGTTCGCCAAAGAATTCCAGGATCATTGTAAACGAATGCGCCACCGGGGAAAAAATCAGAATACCACTGTGAAGAGATATCCCCCTTTGCACTCGGTCCATAGATATGAAGTACGGGAACTCCGCGCTCATCATCACCCCCGAACATAAGATTCCCGAATTTGTCTCGAATATGTCGCTTAAGCCTTCCTGCTCGTTGTATAACCAGGTCAATTGGACTGAGATCGGTAATCATTTCATCAAAATCCAGATCAAGGGATTGCTCGACCACCTGTGTAGCAATTAAAATCTTACCCGCTCTATTGGTATTACCGGATTTTCTTCCAAAGATTTCTAAAATTTTACTCTCAAGTACCTGTCTGTCTTGCATAGTATATCTCGAGTGAAACAAAAGCACATTATCGGGCCCAATCGCATCAGTAAGATTTTCATATGCAGTCTGTGCATCCTTAACCGTATTTCTAATCCAAACACCGCATCTACCGGTGGTAGATACATTCTTCAGAAATGCAATCGGTTCTTCATCTGTTGGTAATGTAAAAAACGAAAGATACACAGTCCTCATAGTACTGGATCTTGCTTTTACTGGTATAAAGATATCTTGCTTCTTATGATAAATGCTTACCATCGGGAACGATCTGTCTGAGTCGTTCACACTAGATTCAGAACCGTCAGCCAGACCTAGCCCCTTCTTATATGCAACAGCCAACTCCGTTTTCATTGCCAGTGGTAATGTAGCTGATAAAAGAATCACGCTTCGATGTTGGGATGCCATGTATTGAAGAAGGGTAAGCAGAATCCTTTGCATGTAAAGGTCGTATGCATGAACTTCATCTAGTATGAGAATTTTTCGCGACAATCCATACATTCGAAGTGTGTTGTGTTTTGAATAAAGCACCGACAAAAGAGCTTGATCGATACTTCCAACCCCTATTTGAGCCAAAAAAACTTTTCGGGAACGATCCGCCAGCCATTCGTTGCAGGCAGCTTGACTATTTTGATATTCGATTTCTTGAGAATCATGATGTATCGTGGATGTGCCTCCGCTAACTTCGGAAGTATTTGGTTCGTTAAAAATGATGGAATCCTGAAAGTCCTTATGCATAGCACTCCCCCCATGGGCGAGTATCAGAGAAGGAGTTGAGCAATCATTAAAAAACTTTTTATATACCGTTTTTATACGAGAATACATCCCATTGGATGTTGCCATCGTAGGAAGAGCAAAGTAAAAACCATCGATAGAGCCAAAGGCCTGAAGCTTTGAAAAAAGAATTAGTGCTGCTTCGGTTTTCCCTGAGCCTGTCAAATCCTCGATGACATATAACGCGGGTTCATCCTTTGGATGTAAATGAATCATCACATCTTGAAGTGGTGATGGGTTGTAGTTTGCTTCAATAAGATTTGGAAATAATTCCTGCCACGGATCATCTATTCGCTTCTTGGGAACAGGGACAAGCCCTTGACGCTCAATTGCAGTTTTGGCCATTACAAGAGCATTTGCAAAATAACTCTCAATATCAATAAAATCAACACAAGCAGAGAATTGTCCATTCTCTGCTTTCACTAGAAGGGGAAAATTCGAAGTTGCGGAAGCCGTCCAATCCGCGAGAATAATCAATCCAGAGAGAATGAAGGAGAATGCAGCTATCTCTTTACGGTGGATCACCAATTTTTCCGGTTGTGCATAAAGTTGATTCATGCCTTCAAACGTATTGAGTAAATCGTCTAGCAAGTCAGAGGAATTAAAAAGCATATCCACACTGAATATTTTTCCAAACGTTCTCTTTGAAATCATACCAGGTTCGCCGACAGGGCCTCCATGGTGGCCGAAGGACGCCGAATATAGAGGTTCTACAGTATTACCAAATAATATTGCTTGTTCATTCTCGATCCCAAATTTGGTGTAAATCTGCGGATCCAAGTGGTTGTTCCACAACAACCAAGCCAATGAAGTATGTGGAATTCCAACGACTAGAGGCTCTGAAACATCTTGAAGCAATTGAGCTAAGTCAGGAACTTTGTATTGAAATTCACAAGAGAACTTTCCCAAATCATGGATACAAGCCAGAAAGCCGATGAAATCAAGCAAATCCTTATGTGAAATACCTAGCCTTACACTCCATTCACACAAGAAATCAGGCATGGAATTCATCATTGCCTGAGTTACAGCAGCCACATCCAACATATGGCAGACGAGTGGATGCCATTGCTTTTTTTCTTGGTCTGCTTTCCCCCAATA
>SAAM01000763.1 GCA_009929415.1 Clostridia bacterium
AGGTGAGCCTGTCTTGTCTCATCTGTCGCATTAAGGTCTCCTGAAGTAGTGCAGTTGATTATTATGTCGCAGTCCTCGTAAGCACGGATAAGATTTACCGTCTCTCTGAATTTTGCAGTATCCATCGTTCCATTTCCTTCATCATCTCTCATGTGAAGGTGGCATATTGCCGCTCCTGCCTTCCAGCATGCGTATACATCTTCAGCGATTTCCTTTGGAGTCATCGGTATGTTAGGATTGTTTTCTTTTTTTGGCCATGCACCTGTTGGCGCAACTGTTATTATGGTTTTCTTAATTGACATTTTCAAGCACCTCTCCTGATTTAATTTCTTCCGTATGGAAGTCTTTGTTGTATTTGTGTTCATCTACCCTTGAAATAAGCGCTATGTTGACAAGTATAAGCACTATATTTACTATATATACGCCTCTGAGGCTTCCCGTGAGTGCAATAGATGCTCCGCTGAGTGCAAAGTTCATTGCAGTTATAAGGCCCTGGATCGGGAATATGACGCTGTTCACCTTTTCAAATCCATGACGTCCAAATATCGCTGCCGGAAGTGAAGTCGTAAAGTTTGCAGATCCTCCGATTGCCATTCCTATCATGAATATGGAAACGTATACAAGCGGCATAAACTCTGTAACGTTGCATGCAAGTGCTACTGAATACCATACTCCAAAAATAATCATCGATTTTTTGGTTCCCCATTTCTGGTCGATGACTCCGAATCCCCATGAACCTGCCACTCCTATGCATGCAAGCACAGTCATGATGCTTACTGCCTGAGCCTGAGTGAATCCAAAGCTCATATTCCTTACTACAAGCTGAGTCATTATCCCTACAGTAACCAGCTGATATATACCAGTCGTTCCTGCTGCCAGCCACAGTTCCTTTGTCTTAAGCAGCTTTGCTGTAGTCCAGCCTCCATCTGCATCTGAATCTCCTGTAAAATATTCTTCTTCATACTGTCTTTTGTTTACATCGTCCGGATACTGCCCTTTATCTCTCGGGTCATTTCTTATGAATACGGCTCCGATTCCTCCAAGTATCATTACTCCAATTGCCGGTATCATTACTCCCTG
>SAAM01000125.1 GCA_009929415.1 Clostridia bacterium
AAAACAGGCCTTCTTATTCCGGTCTTTCTGAGTTCCTCTATGAATGTGAATATTCCCTCTCTGTCAAATCCTGCAAACATGCAGAGCTCAAGATTGCGAACCGGCTCCTCTGTAAAATGCGGGTGAGCTTCTTTTTCGAGTATATCGATAACCTTTTCTGAGAGCTCCTGATTTTTTACAACATGAAGCTCATCACTCATTCCCGAGGCAATACCTGAAATAGTGCTTATTCTCTGCTGATCAATCCCATAAAGCAAAATCTTCTTCATATATCTTCTCCTTTTCACGCACAAGAAGAATGCCCGGTAAAAGGCATTCTCCGTAATCTACTGTTTATCCTTCAGGTCACAGTCCGCAGAGCATGATCCACTGCGTTTCCTGATCTCGCATTTGTCTCTGGAAGGGCAGGCATAACAGCCGTCGCTCACTTCTCTCTTAACCGATCTGACAAGGATATAAATCCCTGAAGCGACAATAATAAATCCGATAATATATGATAACATATTTTCTCCTTTAGCCCAATAGCAGGCTTGCAATCTGATAAAACGCCATTGACACGAACCAGGCTATACCAAACTGATATAAAACTGAAAAAACAGTCCATTTGATTGAATTGGTCTCTCTTCTTATTACTCCTATAACCGATACGCAAGGAGTATAAAGAAGGACAAATATCATGAAAGCATATGCTGAAATCGGAGTGAATGTCGACGACAGAGCCGCTGCAAACTCGCCTGCAGTCTCACCTATTCCATATATTATTGCCATGTTCGCTATTACGACTTCTTTTGCAAGAACTCCCGTAAGAAGCGAAAGTGAAGCCTGATAGCTCCCAAATCCAAGAGGCGCGAATAAAGGAGCAATCATTTTCCCTATCGAAGCACCTATGCTGCTATTTATCTCGGAAGGACCTGAGAAATTGTAATTAAGCATGAACCATAGGACCACAGAAGCCCCGAATATAAGGGTTCCGGCCTTGATAATGAAGCCCTTTACCCTGTCCCATATGTGAAGAAACAGATTCTTTGGTGAAGGAAATCTGTACTGCGGAAGCTCCATGATGAAAGGAGTCTCATCAGCCTTGAAAAGCGTCTTTTTGAAAACAAGTCCAACTGCAATTGCCACTAATATACCCAGAGCATAAAGCGAGAAAACAATATATTTCTCTCTTCCCGGGAAAAACGCCGCTGCAAAAAGCGTATATACAGGCAGCCTCGCCGAGCATGAAACAAAAGGATTTATAAGGATAGATGTCAGCCTGTCCTTTTCATTTTCAAGCGTCCTGGTACTCATTATCGCAGGAACGTTGCAGCCAATCCCCAGCACGAGCGGTATGAACGCCTTTCCACTGAGTCCTATGTTTCTCATTGCTCTGTCCATTATGAATGCGACCCTTGCCATGTAACCTGTGTCTTCCATCAGTGATATCATGAGGAACAGACATGCCACGTTAGGTATGAATACAAGCACTCCTCCGACTCCCGAAAGTATCCCATCTATTATAAGTGCTATAAGCCAGCTCTGAGCTCCTATGGCTAACAGCACCGACTCAAGAAACGGAGCTATGGTACCTGCAATCAGCCCGTCGATGAACTCGTTCATAGGATTTCCCACAAGGTCAAAGGTAACAAAGAAGGTAAAGAACATCATGAGCGCGAATATAGGTATAGCCAGATATTTGTTTGTCACCACCTGATCTATCCTGTCGCTCACTGTATATTTCTCATCTTCAGGTTTTTTGAGTATGTCTGTCGAGATGCTCTCGATGAATTCATATGTGAGGTCTGTCTTTTTTTCTTCCCTCATGTCCTCTGAAGCTACGATGTCTTCAATCTCAGAAATCCTGTCAAAGAACTCCTCGAGAACCGGAGTTTCACGCGTTATGCCGGCTTCTGACCTTATTGCATCTACAAGCTCCTCTACTCCCTCATTTCTGGAGGCCACAATAGGAATAACCCTGAGTCCGAGCTTTTTTTCAAGCTCTCTTATGTTGATCTCGTGTCCCATTTTCTGCGCCACATCAATCATGTTGAGCGCAATAATCATAGGTTTTCTGAGACTGAGAAGCTGAAGCGTAAGAAACAGGTTTCTCTCAAGATTTGCTGCATCAACAATGTTCACTACTACGTCAGGATTTTCTTCAATTATATAATTCTTCGAAACTATCTCCTCCATTGAATATGGAGAAAGCGAATATATTCCCGGAAGGTCAACTATCTTTATCTTTTCTCCATTTGAAACAAAATACCCTTCCTTCTTCTCAACAGTTACCCCAGGCCAGTTTCCAACATACTGCCTCGAGCCTGTGAGAGAGTTGAACAGCGTAGTCTTTCCACAGTTCGGGTTTCCTGCAAGTGCAATTGTAAAATTCTCATGTGACATATATATTCTCCAATTTAATTAAATTTATTGTCTAAAAAAGGCAGGATGATGCATCCTGCCATTACAAATCTCATTTTATGCGAATGTTTGTAGCATCAGATCTTCTTATCGCTATATGGGAATTTTTCACCTTGATGTCTATAGGATCTCCCAGAGGAGCCACCCTTTCTATCTTTACAGTGCTTCCCTTTGTTAGCCCCATATCTACAATTCTTCTCTTTAATATTCCAGTTATATCTATAGATTCAATTACAGCCGTTTCACCAATGCCTAAATCACTCAGATTTCTCATAATACCTCCATGAAAACATATATTTAAAATTCAAAATCAAATCAGGCAACTATCACTCCGTGCGCCGTAGAAAGATTGATCACAAGCTTGGAGTTTAAAACCTTTATCAGCATGGAACCATTTCTGGACCCCTGAATCACTTTTATCCTGGTGCCTTTTACAAGCCCCAGCTCATTAAGCCTTCTTGTTACTGAAGAATTTCCTCTGAAATCCATAACTGTCACTTCATTATTTGTAGCAGCCATACTTAAGGGCATATATAACACCTCTCTTCAATGATTCTGATATCTAATTGATAATCTATATCAATTATACTGCAGTCGTATCATAAAGTCAAGAATCAAGTGCATAAAAGGAATAAATTATAGTTTTTCACTTGTATATAATCACAATATGGCCTAAAATATATTCATACTTTAAAAATTCGAGGTGCGAAATGAGCAAAAAACACGGTGCAAACTTATTTGAGCTTTCAAAGCAGTACAATTTCGATATTAATAACATACTGGACTTCAGTTCCAATATAAATCCTTTCGGCGCAAGCAGAAAGGCGCTTGGCTATGTATCTGAGAATATAGATATGGTGTCTATATATCCAGATCCAGAATACATCAGCCTTAAAAATGCAATATCAGGCTACAGCGAATGCAAAGCAGAGAACATAATACTGAGCAATGGCGCGACATCTCTGATATCAAACTATATAAAATATGTATCCCCTTCAAAATCACTGCTTATACAGCCGGCGTATTCGGAATACGAAAGCGAGCTTGAAGCTCAGGGATCCGAAATCTGCAGGTTCTATCTTGATAAAGACAGCGATTTTGCGATTGATGCAAAAAAAATGACAGATTTCATAAATGAAAACCATATCGATCTTGTCATATTATGCAACCCGAACAACCCTACAGGAACAATAGTTTCCAGATCAGACCTGCTCGATATCATTACTGGCACCAGAGCAAAATTCCTGATTGACGAGACCTATATAGAGTTTTCCGAAAAGGACATATTCACCTCATCCCCTCTTACGACCGAAAATCCAAATCTATTCGTAATAAGAGGCACAAGCAAGTTCTTTGGTACCCCTGGAATAAGGCTCGGTTATGCCATAACATCAGATTTAGGGGCAAAAGACTTCATAAACTCAAAGTTCAACCTCTGGGACATAAATATAATAGCTTCTGCAATGGGAGAGATAATGTTCACAGATACGGAATATATAAATGATACATTCAAAAAAATATCAGAAGAGATGAAATACCTTAAATCAGAGCTCTCAAGGCTCAGAAACCTCAAGGTATATCCAAGCAGCGGAAATTTCATATTATGCGAGATTCTGCGCAGCGACCTTGACGCATCCGATGTTTATGGCGAACTTATAAAAAAAGGAATTGCGATTAGAAACTGCAGCAGCTTCAACGGTCTGAGCGAAAAATTCTTCAGAATATGCACGCTGAGACATTCTGAAAACGAGCTCCTGATATCTGAACTGGAAAAAATATTCAATAAAAATGAATAATGCATATGCATTATTCATTTTTATAAATCAGTTTGTTTTGTTATGGGGTCCGCTGTCACGAGGAGGGGTTTGATATCCAAATTGTACGATCTTGCCTTTGCCCTTGCTGCTGTCAAAAACCTCAGCAGCCTTGATCTTCCTTATCTCATTGCCAATCATGTTTCCTATGAATACAAACATAGCCAGTCCAACAACGAGATCTTCGATCAATGCGAAGCCCGGTACCAGATCAGGCAGAATGACCAAAGGAAGTATGATATATATCACAGTCACCAGCATAAGTGTCAATATAAGCAGTTTCTTGAAAAAAGATACCCTTCCGGATTTCAAAACCACAGAAACATCTCTGACATATCTTAAATCACCAAATATGTCAGTAAAATCAGTGATCTTGAAATTCTTGAATTTCATATCAATATTTTTTCTCATAATAAACACCTACTTTTTATAATATTTATAAAGCCAGTTAAGGAGCTGTTATGAACTATAAGCAAATAAAAGAATACTTTGAAAACTATCAACGCTATATATTGTCATCAAACGATTATACGATATCATCAGTTCTTATCCCGCTTGTTGAAATAGATGATGAGCTTCATATAGTGTTTCAGGTAAGATCATCAACACTGAACACCCAGCCAAACGAGGTATCATTCCCAGGCGGAAAAATGGAAATCGGAGAAACTCCTCTTGATACAGTCATAAGAGAAACCTATGAGGAATTCGGCCTCGAAAAGGATAAGATAGATATAACAACAGAGCTCGACCTTTTCGTGAGCCCATTCGGTGTTATAATCCACAGCTTTCTTGGCAAGATATCCAGCATTGATGATATAAAATTCAATACTGACGAAGTCGAATCTATATTTACAGTCCCATTATCGTTCTTAGTTAATTATACCCCAGAAGAGCACGTCAACTCACTAATTCCAAATTTTGATAAAAACTTTCCTTTCGACCTTATACCTGACGGGAAGAAATACAAATTCAGGAATGCAAAATACAAGACATATTTCTACAGATACAAGAACAAGGTAATCTGGGGAATGACCGCCATGATACTCGAAAACTTTATAAACAAACTTAGACAGTTGTAATTATTGAATAATTGGAGTATAATAATATGTCGAGATTTGACTATAATTGAAAGGAATTAATATAAATGAAATTAGGAATATTAGGATTACCAAACGTAGGAAAAAGCACGCTTTTCAATGCAATCACTCAGGCTGGAGCAGAATCAGCCAACTACCCTTTCTGCACGATAGAACCAAATGTAGGTGTAGTTTCAGTGCCAGACGAGAGACTTGAGCAGCTGGCAAAGATTTATGACTCCAAGAAAATCGTTCCGACATATATCGAGTTTTATGACATCGCAGGACTAGTAAGAGGCGCAAGCAAAGGGGAAGGTCTTGGAAACAAATTCCTCTCGCACATAAGAGAAGTTGAATCCATAGTCCACGTTGTAAGATGCTTCGAAGACGAAAACATAACTCACGTGGATGGAGGCGTTGATCCGCTGAGAGACATAGA
>SAAM01000764.1 GCA_009929415.1 Clostridia bacterium
CGCAGTCGAGCTACAAAGACCGGCAAGACTATCTATAAAGGAATGGGCGCCGGAAGTGATGCCACTAACGGATTATGGATAGCAACACCTGCCGGAACACCACTTAATAAGGTCAAGGACGTGTATTGGTTTGAGAGCGCATACGATGCCATGAGCTACTATCAGATTATGAAGGACAAGGCTTTGGCAACAAAAGAGACAAATCCGAAAGAATCTAAAAAAATCATAGACACACTCGATAAATCATGCTTTGTAAGTACAGCCGGTAATCCAAGTGTCCATCAGTACAAAGGTATGATGAATCAGACAGAGAATGCCAATCATCATCTATGTTTTGATAGAGACCGTGCCGGACGAATGTTTGCCTTTAACTTCCTTGTAGCAAAGGATAATGCCAATTATCGAACCTCGCAGCCTGAACAAGGTGTGATGGTGATTGATGACAGAGGCGAAAAATACTACACGGATATTAGCAGAGAGGATTTTAGTTTGGAAGAGACCATACGAAAACTCAACTTGAACATGCTGATGAAGCCCAATGATCTGACTGATTATCTGAAAACACTTAGTAAAGAAGATGATTTAATGTCAGGTGATATGGGCTTTTTAAACGGTAAAACCAGTAAGGCGTATAACCGTTATGAATCATTGGCCGAAGAATATAGTTCTGTAAGTGGTACGTTCAGTATTCCCATGTGTGAGGAAGACCTCGCATCCATGAGAAAAGATTTGAATAAAGCCTATAACGACTTCAAGGAAGCTTTTGATAAATCATATAAGGAATATCAGTCAAGCCCCAAAGTTATTTACGAGCCATGTGCTCCTGATTACAAGGACTGGAATGACCAATTGCTAGACAAGAAGCAATACACATCTGAGAATATCATTGAGTCGGCTATTGATGGCATAGAGGGAGAATATACAGAACAGAAAGATGGTCACGAGGAAGACAGGACGCAAAACAATGAAGAGACTGAGAAAATAGAACAAAAGCACCATTTCCGCAGATAAGACAATGACAGAGACTACTATGCATAGATACAGAACAATCATTCTACAACCACACTGGTTGCAGTTT
>SAAM01000765.1 GCA_009929415.1 Clostridia bacterium
AATATAAAAATTAGGAGTAAATATCATGAGTGAAAAAGATTTGATTAATGAAGAGCACCACAGCTTTGAAGAAGACAATAAAGTCACAAAGGACTATGGCGCAGATCAGATTCAGGTACTTGAAGGTCTTGAGCCGGTAAGGAAAAGACCGGGTATGTACATCGGTTCCACAGGACCAAAGGGGCTTCATCACCTTGTATATGAGGTAGTTGACAATGCGATAGACGAAGCTCTTGCAGGCCACTGTCAGAACATCTATGTAGTAATAGAAAAAGACAACTCCATAACAGTAACCGATGACGGAAGAGGAATACCGGTAGAGATACACCCAAAGACCGGAAAGACTACGCTTGAGACTGTTCTTACGGTGCTTCATGCAGGCGGAAAGTTTGGAGCCGGAGGATACAAGGTATCAGGAGGGCTTCACGGAGTTGGTGTATCGGTAGTAAATGCGCTCTCGACTGAATTCGTTGCAGAGATAAAGCGTGACGGAAAGATATACAGACAGGAATTCTCAAAAGGGATAGCCTGCGGAGGCATACAGGTCGTAGGAGAGTCAGACTGCACAGGAACAATGATACATTTCATGCCGGATGCGGAGATATTCGAAGAAGTATTGTATAAATATGAGACGCTTGAATACAGGCTGAGAGAGCTTGCGTTCCTCAACAGGGGAATATCTATAACACTTGAGGATAAGAGGGAAGGACAGGAAAAAAGCAAGCTGTTCTATTATACAGGTGGAATAATTGAGTTTGTTAAATACCTCAACAAGAGCAAGGATCCAATACATGATGAGATAATATATTTTGAGAAAAAAGTCGACACATATACAGTAGAAGTAGCGATGCAGTATACCGATGTTTATATAGAGAACATATACAGCTTTGCAAACAACATAAATACTATAGAAGGCGGAATGCACCTTACCGGATTCAAGTCTGCGCTCACGAGAGCCATAAATGAATATGCAAAGAAGGCAAAGTTCATAAAGGACAAGGATGATACGCTCACGGGAGAAGACGTAAGAGAAGGCCTTACGGCTATAATATCTGTAAAGCTTGAAGATCCTCAGTA
>SAAM01000766.1 GCA_009929415.1 Clostridia bacterium
AAACCTGTCGCCGAGGCAATAAAGGACTTCATCCTGTCACAGGATGCTGTAAACGCCGACGAGACACGCTTGCAAGTCCTTGACGAGCCTGGACGTAAGGACACCCTTGATTCCTGGATGTGGGTAATCTGCAGTGCGACCCCTGGCAAGCCTGCTGCCTATTTCCAGTATGATGTATCCCGCTCAAGTGATGTCTTCAAGGGCATCGTGGGCGATTACTCTGGATTCCTGCAGGCTGACTGTTATGTTGGCTACCAGACAAAAAAACAGGACTACCAGTTTACGCTTGCACTCTGCTTAGCTCATTTGAGGAGGCGTTTTATCGATGCCCAGAAGGCTGGGGCCTATCCGGAGGGTTCTCCCGGCTATATCACGCTGGACAGGATCATCACCACCATCGGAAAGATCTACAAGATAGACAAGACCTATCGCCCCCTGTGGCTGGACGACAAGCTGATAAGCGAGCTGGATTTTATCAGCACCAGGAAACGGGAGTCGATCCCCCTGTTTGAGAAGCTGTCCAAATGGATCAAGGGTCGTTACGACCACCATAGGGATGACGAGTTCATCATGGAGGGTATGAACTACTACCTCAACAGTGAGCTGATATTCAGATCTTACCTCGATTGTGCCAACCTTAATCCTGACAATTCGAGAAGCGAACGTATTATTCGCGCATTTTCCACAGTTAGGATGAACGTGCTGTTTGCAGGATGCCCTGAGGGAGCACACACTCTTGCTACTCTAGAGACCATCATACAGACTGCCAACTTATGGGATCTTAACCTCCATGAATATGTTACCTATCTTCTGAAAGAAGTGACAAAGTTACGCAGCTTGAAGGCAAACTCTGTAGACTACGACCAGTTCCTGCCTTGGAACCTGACACCTCAGCTTCGTGAAGAATTGGCAGTACATTCAATGTCCATCAAGAAAAAGAAGTCTGGGTAGGTTAATCCTACCTGATTCAGCCTCTGTCGCTAGACAGGGGCCAGATGTATGCCCTTTTCTATTCAAGGCCCAATATATAGGAATGGGTGGTCATGTTGCTAGGGTGTATTTGGTTTGATGCTCAC
>SAAM01000126.1 GCA_009929415.1 Clostridia bacterium
TTTTTTGACTTGAACTAATAAATATAGTATGTTATAATATACAAGTTAAATTATGATTTTATGTGAGGAGAGGTGAAAAAAATGAAACAGGGAATTCATCCAAAGTATAACGAAGTTCAAGTACACTGTGCTTGTGGATATACATTTACAGCTGGATCTACAAAGGACGAGATACGTGTAGAGACTTGTTCACAGTGTCATCCTTTCTATACAGGTCAGAGCAAGAGTATAGAAAAAGGCGGAAGAGTTGAGAAATTCAACAAAAAATTCAACAGAGGCTAACAGCATGAAATGGACACAGGAGTCAATCCGGTGTCTTTTTTTTTGCGCTGATTCAATTTCTGGTTTATTTCTCATATACAATCTGATATAATAAAGTAGTAGAAGTATGACTTGGAGGATAAATATATATGTACAGACCCAGAGGACACGGATATATAGAGATGGTAGTAGGACCAATGTATTCGGGCAAAAGCGAGGAACTGATAAGAAGGCTTACCAGGGCAAAGATCGCAAAACAGGATGTTATAGTTTTCAAGCCTTCGATAGATGACAGATACAGCGCTGCAGATGTGGTTTCTCACAGCGGTATAGCGCTTCAGGCGGTGGCTGTAAACAAGCTGGATACGATATGGGATTTCATTACCGAAGATACTCAGGTTGCAGGATTTGACGAGGTTCAGTTTTTTGAGCAGGGAATAGTAGACATTGTAATAAAACTGGCAGACATGGGTATAAGAGTCATATGTGCTGGGCTGGATATGGATTTTAAGGCAGTTCCATTTGGAGTTATACCGGAGCTTCTTGCGAGAGCAGAGTTTGTGGACAAGCTTCAGGCGGTATGTGTAAAATGCGGAGACCCTGCCACAAGGACCCAGAGGATAATAGACGGAAAGCCGGCCAGATATGATGATCCTGTCATACTCGTAGGTGCGACTGAGAGCTATGAGGCAAGATGCCGAAAGTGTCATCAGATAGGACTAAACATTAAGTAGTTATATCTATATAAATTTGTATATAGATATGTACAAATATACTCACAGTCCCATAATACCCTGTTAGTATATGACTTAATGTCAGGTTTCAAGCCTAAGTGAATACTGCACTGTGAAAACATGCTGTATGATGAACTACGATTGTATGAATGCTGAAGACTTACCTTCAGATGTGATTTGCAGTCTGAAGCTCTAAGAGTACAAAGGATGACCGACTTCTAATTGGGTGAAGTCAAACACCGAAATACATGAGCACCATACTGTCATTGGCAAGCAGAAAAATCCCACGAAAGTGAGAGTGGTTAGAAATGACCGAATATTGTTTTGTGTTAGACAAAGACAACAAAAAGCTTTCGCCTACAAATGTTAATAATGGATGGAGATTAATCAGAAGGCAAAAAGCAGAACTGGTTTCCAGATATCCCATGGCAATAAAGCTTAAAAAAGTAGTTAAAGATGAAGACACAGACAAATCTGAATTTTCATGTGGTATAGATACAGGAAGTATTTATACAGGCATTGCAATCGTTCAGAGGTGCAGCACAGGGAATAAGCCGGTTTTCAAAGGAACTTTGGAGCACAGGCAAGATGTAAAACAAAAAATGGAAATAAGACGTGGCTACAGGAGATATAAAAGAAGCAATAAACGATACAGGAAAGCGAGATTTGACAATAGATCTGCCAGTAAAAGAATCAACAGAGCAGCTCCCAGCATATTACAGAAAAAACAGGCTATCGTCAGGGTATTAAACAGCCTTAATAAGTATATAAATATATCAAAGGTCGTAATAGAAGACGTAGCCATAGATATCAGAGCATTGACCGAAGGTTGTAAACTGTATAAATGGCAGTATCAGCAGTCAAACAGATTAGATGAAAATATAAGAAAAGCTGTTATTCTCAGAGATAAGTGCAAATGCATGGAATGCAGCAGATCAAACACTAAATTAGAGGTACATCATATTGTTCCAAAGCGATCAAACGGCAAAAACAACCTGGGAAATTTGATAACACTCTGTTCTAAATGTCACGATGAAACTAAAGGCAGGGAAGAACAGTTCATCAATAAATATCAGGGGATGATAGATGGCAAAAACATAAGGTTTGATTATGCCCAGCATGTTATGCAAGGCAAGAATTGGCTTAGAAAAGAATTATCTAAACAATTTCATGTGGAATTTACTTTTGGTTCAGATACTGCAAACAAAAGAATCGACTGGAATATAGAAAAGACCCACGCCAATGATGCCATATGCATTGCAGGCCTTGAAGTCAATGAAAGAAAGTGCGGTATTAAGGACTGGACGATAAAAACAATCAACAGGCGCTGCAAATCAAAACTTAAAGAAGAAGTATGCGGATTCAGGCACAGGGATTATGCGGAATATACAGACACTAAAGGAGTAAGTTATACAGGATATGTAACAGCCATGTACCCTGAATTAAATGCCATCAATATTAACTCTCCACAAAAACATTTGAAAAAAGCAAATGCTGAAAAATGTAAATTAGTGTGGAGGTTTAATAAGATATATTGGTTTTAAATGGTGTATCATAAATGCACTTAAAAACATTTGACTATATTTTTGATAGGAGAATAATTGATGTATTTGAAGGATAAAGCAAGGATTCCTGCCGGTGGTCAGGCCCTTATAGAGGGAGTCATGATGAAATGTGGCTCAAGCAAGGCCATAGCGGTAAGGAAAAGCGACGGTATGATAGAGGTGAAGCGTGAAAAGCTCTCTGTTCCAAAGGATGGGAGCATAAAGAAGCTTCCCTTTGTCAGAGGAATGTTCATGCTTGTAGAATCCATGGTAGAGGGAGGAAAAGACCTCACGTATTCTGCCAACCTCTATGCAGAAGGATTTGACGAAGAAGAGGAGTCAAAGTTTGACAGATGGCTCAAAAAGGTCTTCGGGGACAGGCTCGATGACGTTATAAACATGGTGTCGATAGTACTTTCCGTTATAATTGCCGTGGGGCTTTTCATAGTGCTGCCTACGGTGATAGGAAAGGGAGTTGCGACGGACAGGACTTTTACCGTTGCGCTCAGAGAGGGCGCGCTCAAGCTGTCTATATTCGTAGGCTATCTTCTGCTGATGTCCCAGATGAAGGACATAAAGAGGGTATTTCAGTACCATGGAGCAGAGCACAAGAGCATATTTGCATATGAGCAGGGCCTTGAGCTGAATGTGGAGAACGTGAAAAAGATGGGAAGGCTTCATCCGAGATGCGGAACCAACTTCATGTTCGTGGTAATCGCGATATCGATAGCAATATTCAGCTTTGTAGGAATAAGAAACGTATGGCTGAGAAGCCTTGTCAAGATAGCTGTATTCCCGCTCATGGCAGGGATATCATACGAAATAATAAGGTTTGCAGGCAAGCATCAGAACGGGTTCACCAGAGCCATGGTGTGGCCGGGACTGATGATGCAGAAGATAACAACGAAGGAACCGGATGACTCACAGATAGAGGTAGCGATTGAATCGCTTAAGGCCGTGCTTGAGGATGAAGGGATAATCAAGAGGGAATTTGCGACTACGGCTGAGGTCGTTGATCCAGAGACTTTTATATAAAGGCGGTGCAGGATTTGTCGGTTGATAACGGATTTTCGCTTGGAGAGGCAGCGGAGCTTGGACGGGAGCTGCTTCAGGAGATGGGGTTTGACTACGGCGCAGCTGCGATGGAGACGGATCTGATAATAAGGGAAGTAACCGGCTTTGACCGGATTCACATAATGCTTAATCCAGACCAGGGCATAGGGCAGCAGCTTTATGAAGAGATTGTCAGGCTGCTTGAGCTCAGGAGATCGACCATGCCCATGGCATATGTGCTTGGACACCGTGATTTCATGGGGCTGGATTTTTACTGTGAGCAGGGCGTGCTCATACCAAGATCTGACACTGAAGTCCTGGTAGAGACTGTGATCGAAAAGCTTGAAGCGCAGGAAGAAAAGACCGGATCACAAAAGCCGGAGAGCCTCTACGGAATAGAAATCGGCGTTGGCACCGGGATAATCTCGATATCGCTGCTCAGGCATTTTTCGGTGCTCAGCATGGTTGCGGGAGACGTAAATGAAGTCGCAATTGAGCTGGCAAGAAAAAATGCAGCATATGCGGATGAGCAGATAATGGGAATGCAGGGAGAACACGTCAGCATAAGCAGAAGGCTGAGCGTCATATATTCAGACATATTTCAGAACATAGAATCGCTGAGGCTGTATGATGCAGACAACCATGCGGACCTGTATGATTTTATTGTTTCCAATCCACCGTATATAAAAACGGATGTCATCGACACCCTGATGAGCGACGTGAAGGATTTCGAGCCTCACAGCGCTCTTGACGGAATGGATGACGGTCTTTATTTTTACAGGCAGATAACAGATCGGGGATATGACATGATAAGGCCTGGAGGCTTTGTGGCATTTGAAATCGGGTTTGACCAGGGAGAGGAGGTAAGTGAGCTTATGAAAAAAAGAGGATACAGAGATGTTGAGATACGTAAGGATCTTGCCGGACTCGACCGAGTGGTCACAGGGTTCAGGTAGCGGCCCTGACGGCATGCAGGCGGATTTCAGGATGAAGTATAAAAATAAAAGATAAAGTATATATATACAGGAGAGAGGTTAATATGTTTGATAAATTAGGAGTACTTGAAGAAAAATTTGAGGACCTGAACATGAGGGTATCGGACCCGGAGATAATTTCGGACCAGTCCACATGGCAGAAGCTCATGAAGGAGGTTTCGGATCTGGAGCCTATAGTGAGCAAGTACAGGGAGTACAAACAGACAAAGGAAGATATAGAGGCGGCAAAGGAAATTCTTGAGACATCGAGCGATGAGGAGTTTCGTGAGCTTGCAAAGATGGAGCTTTCTGAAAAGGAAGCTGACATGGAGAATATACAGAGCGAGCTTAAGATACTGATGCTCCCTAAAGATCCTAATGATGACAAGAACGTCATCGTGGAGATAAGAGGAGGCGCAGGCGGAGATGAGGCGGCGCTTTTTGCGGGAGTACTGTTCAGAATGTATTCCATGTATGCTTCAGCAAGGAGATGGAAGGTAGAGCTCCTTTCTTCGAATGAAACGGGAATAGGCGGCTACAAGGAAGTCGTATTCATGATAAATGGAAAAGGCGCATACTCAAGGCTCAAGTTCGAGTCGGGTGTACACAGGGTTCAGAGAGTGCCTGATACTGAGTCGAGCGGAAGGATACACACTTCTACGGCTACGGTTGCAGTGCTTCCTGAGGTTGAGGATGTAGAAGTAGAGCTTAACATGAATGATGTAAGAGTCGACGTGTTCAGGTCATCTGGTAACGGAGGCCAGTCGGTAAATACGACTGACTCGGCGGTAAGGCTTACGCATGCGCCTACAGGCATAGTGATCTCGATGCAGGATGAAAAATCCCAGCTCAAGAACAAGGAGAAGGCATTCAAGATCCTGAGAGCAAAGCTGTATGACATCGAGCTTGAAAAATCTCAGAAGGCCATGGCTCAGGAGAGAAAGAGCCAGGTTGGAACGGGAGACAGATCTGAGAGGATAAGGACATACAACTATCCTCAGGGAAGAGTGAGCGATCACAGGATAAACATGACGCTTTACAAGCTGGAGCAGTTTGTGAACGGGGACATGGATGAGATGATAGATGCGCTCATAACTACTGACCAGACTGACAAAATGCAGTCTATATAAAAAGGTG
>SAAM01000767.1 GCA_009929415.1 Clostridia bacterium
TGTATTAGCCCGTAATAACCGAGCACATTAATTGTATTTAATCTTTTTTATTACTTTTGTATCGGACAAGCTGATCCGATGGTGATATATTATACCGAAGGATTTATAGAAGGGGTGTTACTGTAAGTAATTGCCCCTTTTATCATTGACTGAAGAGCTATTTCATTTCTTCGTGGCATTGAGCCACTTGAAATGAGGACAAGCTGAACCTCAGGATCCTTATTGCCCGATGGTATGTCATCATTTTCTTTTCGCTGGCTTTCGGCGTACTTTTCCCTGTATTCTACAGGAGAACAGTATTCCAGTCTATGAAATATCCAATCCGTGTTGTAGTCATTAATAAATTGATTAATACTGTTATAAGCTTCCTCAAAGGAAGAAAATGTTTCTGTTTGCAACACCTGTTCTTCCAGGGTGCGGTGAAACCGCTCTATTATCCCGTTGCATTGCGGTGACCGTACAAACGCTTTGGACATCTCCAATCCCAGGAATTTCATTTCATTCATAAAATCAGCAGAGTCATACTGCGAGCCATGGTCGCTTCTTAATTGCAACTTCATTCCTTTACACACATCCTTACCTACCGAACCGAAAGTCTTCCGTACAGCGGCCCTAACAGGCTCCATGGCGGCAAACCGGTTGCCTTTCCTTGCAATATGCCATGAGATAATCTCATCGTTAAAGTGATCGATCACACCAAAGAACCAATGCCAACCTGACCCATCAATCCAAAACCTCTTCCCGTCAGTGGCCCACATTACATTGGGTGCATCCGTGATTATAGTACCATCATGTTCGCGCTTATTCGTCTTCCCGGGCCTTCTGTAGGGGCTCAGCAGGTTGTTTTCCCGCATGATGCGGTTCACACGTGCCTTGCCGGCTACCAGAGCGTTTATCTTCCTTTTACCCATGCGCTTCTTCACTTTCAGATAACCTTCAGCGTTGAATGTACTCTTCTTAATTTCTTCCTTAATCTCCTGTAAAACCTCTTCATCGCTATGCTTGGGTTTTCTGCCCCGTTTCCCTGTTTTGGGAGTAGGGTTTTCATACCAGGTGCTGCTGCTGTAGCCGACTA
>SAAM01000127.1 GCA_009929415.1 Clostridia bacterium
TTATCTTTTATGCTTGGGTCAGCCCCTGCCTTAAGTAATATTTCCATAATATCCGTATGACCGAATTGTGCCGCCCAGATAAGTGCCGACTCTCCCATGTTATCCCGCACATTCACATCAGCTCCCGCATCAACCAGCAGTTCGGCTATATCCGGGTACCCTGACCACGCTGTCCACATAAGTGCGGCACGTCCTTTATTATTTTTAATGTTCGTGTCAGCCCCACGCTCCAGCAGGAGTTTCACAGTCTTGGGGTTTTTATAGTACACAGCCCACATCAGCGCAGTAAATCCGTTTTTATCACGAATATTTGGATCTGCACCATAGTCAAGCAGAAGCCCGACTGTTTCAACATTCCCTCTCCACGAGGCATATGAAAGAGCAGTTTTTTCATCAGCATCAGAAGCATTGGAGTCGGCACCGTTTTTAAGAAGTTTTCTTACCTCTTTTATACAGCCTTTGTCCGCCGCTTCTATAAGTTCCCTGTTTAAATCGTTCTGTTCCATCTGTACCGTCTCCTATATATCATAGTCGGGAACGTTCTTCAGATTCTCTGTAGAATCTTCTTTTTTTAAAATCCGCTTTCTGGTTTCTTTAATCTTGTTTTGTAACAATTTTTTATATTGCTCAGGGTAATGTGTCTTGAGTATATCGAGTGCTGTTAGACCCTTTTCATTCTTTGTCCCAATATCCGCATAGGAATCGACAAGCAATTTTATGACTTCAATATGTCCGTTAATGGATGCCCGGATAAGCGCAGTTCCGCCATTTTTGTCCCGAATATTAGGATCGGCCCCATACCCAAGAAGCAGGCGGGCTGTTTCAGTATGGCCGGCATTGCAAGCGTAAATCAATGCAGTACGACCATATTTATCCCGGGTATTCGGATCTGCATCATGATCCAGCAATAGCTTGGTTATTTTGATATGATTATCCCAGGCCGCCTGCATAAGCGCAGTTTGGGTATTCTTACTATTTCGGAAATTCACATCGGCTCCAAGGCTTATAAGAGTTCTTACTGTTTTAATATAATTGCTTTCTGCAGCATACATAAGTGCGGTAATACCATATTTATCATATGCATTTAGATTCGCTCCTGCTTTAAACAGTTCTTTTATCCTATCTGTGTTATCCTCTTGCGATGCACTGACCAGCTGTTTGTTCAGCTCTTTCTGTGTCATGTTTACATCCCCTATGTTTACACCCCCTATATATCAAAATCGGGTGCGCAGCTTTCAATTTTCACCGAATCTTCCATGCAGAGTCTTTTATATTCAGGAAACTCCTGTATTAACTCGTCGTACATTTTTCTATATACAGTTTCGCTTTCAGCCTGTTCCCTCAGGATATCAAGAGCCGTCCTGCCCCATTGATCTGTTTTCTTTATATCGGCGCCGGCTGAAATAATGATTTTCATATAACTGACAAGAGTCATCGAAGCTGCTTTCATCAATGGTGTCTGTCCCTTGTTATCCGGCATATTTACGTCTGCTCCCATCCCGATAACTGCAATGAACATATCTTCCGGTACAGGAGACGAGCTCAATAAAGAATAATTCAGGGCATTGTTGCCTTCGTTGTCACAGATGTTAGGATCCACTCCGGCTGTGGCCAGCATGGACATTATCTTTCTTTGTCTTTTTAGCAGCGCGATGCAAAGCGGCGTGTATCCGTGCACGTTTCTGCTGTTGACATAAGCCCCCATTTCAATAAGCATGGTCGTGACCTCTCCGGGACAGTACCATATCGCATGGTGAAGGGGAGTGTCTCCGCAGACATCCTTAGCGTTGGGGTCGGCGCCGTGCTCCAAAAGAAACCTTGCTATTTTCGGTTTCCTCTTAATGGCATAGCTTAAAATAGGAGTCACGGGCAGTCCGTTTGTCCTGTTTTTGATATGGCGATTAACGTTTGCCCCTGCCGCAACGGCCGCGGAAGCGGCTTTAAGGCTTCCGTTATTTACAGCCTCAAGAAGCATATCGTCGGGATCTGTATTCTTTGTTCTTTGCATGACAACAACCCCTCGCACATACATCCTCTGCATTCATATCTTTTTAATTACATGCAGGCCTATGAGTTATTACAGTTCCGGTTCAGCCTGCTGTGAAACTTTCTTGATATCCCCGTCCATCATTTCCCTTATCTCTTCAAAGGCGATGTTCCTGCCTATAAAAGTACTTGTGAGATAAAGCATAATCTCATCAGTTATGAAGTTCAGAATGTCTTCCGGGCACGATATACTGACACTTTCGGTATCTTCCGTTTCGACGTTTATATATTTGAAGGTCTTGGGCTGAAGTTCCAGCAGGTTGCTGGGCAAATCTATATTCAGCACACCTTCCAGTCCCGGATAGGACTTTTTAAGCATGCCGCTCAGCACTTTTTTCTTACCTGGATCCGTAATGGCAAGGGCTGTCAATGCTCCAAGTTTCCTGACCGATATCTTGTTTTTGCCGTTGATAATATATGCTTCTATTCCTCTGACCTCTCCATTTTTGTACACCGTATCTTTTTTTATCCTGTATTCGATCTCGATCGAGGTCCCGGCACCGGTCCTGCTCCTATACCTACGGAAGGTACTTTTGTCAAATGAGCTTATCAGCGCCTGAAGCTTCGATATGGTCATATAAAAACCGTCGGCGAAATAAGTTTTCACTATATATTTCTCGAGTTTTTTTAGCCTGTTCATCTCACGGCCTTTCGCCATCAGGTGAAAACTGCGCATCGCCCTGACAAATACGTCGCTGATCTCGTCCTGGCATATGGATCCAAGCCGGGGAGGCATATTCAGACAACGCTTCAGCACCTCTTTCTTGAAATAAAAATAATCCCTCATTTCAGCAAGATCCTCTTCCTCAAGACAGCCATTCTGTTTTTTCTCCTGCAGAGATCCCATAAATAGCCTCTCTTCGTATGATGTTACAAGTGATTCTCCGTTCATATAATTTGCCTCCAGTGATCATATTCAGCCCCGCCGGAAGTTTTTCCCGTGAAAATAAATACCCGTGGACTTTTTTAAAGTATATGAATGAAAAAGAGAGTACCCACGGCACCCTCTTTCCCTGAATATACATATATATCTGCGCCTCATATTTGTTTCATTTTGCCCCCGGCTGTCAATATAAGTTGTACCCAAGATGCTGTCACGGAGATGCCTTATCTCAGCCCCCGGGCTTTCTTTCTGAATATCCTGCAGACCCCGTCATTTTCCCTGACCTCTGTGTTCCATATATATCTGTTGACACGCTCTATTCTTCTGTTGTTCCAATCATAGTCCTTGTTAAAATATTTTCCAGGTCGTGTCTTTCTGAACATTCCCCTGTATCTTCTGTATTCGCATGCACTGTGTTTTAAATCGGGAAAGAACTTGTCAAAATAACCAAAGAGAAGATTGTAAAATCTGACTGCCTTTCTCTCTCCTGCCCTTAATCCCCTGAGCTTGCGGGCTCTTCTGATCTCCTTCATCATATTCAGTTTCCGCGGACCCGCTTCTTCTGTTCCCTCGGGATACTCTCTGTATGCGTTCACAGGCAAAACCCCTCTCTATATTGTCTATATTTCTATTATGCATATTTTTTTATACGTAAACAATTATCCGGTGAATTAATGTTATTTTGACAATTTAATGTTGTTGAATAAAAATTCACAGTGGTATGCTGTAATATTCCTATGTACACAGAATAAATGAATTCCTTTACAAAATAATTGTTTTATAATATTTTTCCCGATATATTCAACAACAAGTCCGGGACTTATATACTTATTATGAAGAAGGACAGGGAGGTGTCTTAAATGGAGCAAAGTGAAAAAGAAAGACTTGTGGAAATAATGGACGATATAATCAGCAGGGATGACCTCTCTGTGGATCAAGACCTTACAAGCCTCGGGGGTATGTTGTATGCTGCCGTGATCAAACGTATACTTGACGACGGATGGCAAGAGGGGTATGTGGAATTCCTGGAAAATATGAGGGATACCCTTCTGACAGACAACGGAGAAATGGATGAGGAGTCTTGTCTGACAGAACTTTCCGCGGCACAGATCTCAGGTCCTGCGCTCGAAGACGACTACGGTAAAACATTCGAGGCCGTTGACCTGGCGGGCGAGATCCTTGATATTGACACGACGCAGCTTGATACACCGAAATATATATCAAAGGGACGTGAGCTTGCTGAAGTTTTTAAGAAATTTCCCAAAAAGATCCTTATAGCCGCACTTGTCGGGGGGATACTTTTCTGCGGACAACCCGGATCCCCTATACTGATCGGACCGAAACCGGCAGAGGCATCATCACTTATGGGTGCTGTTTTTGGGATACTTGCCTCACAGGTCGATGTTTCATTCAGAAACGGTAATTTTGACGTGAGTTATGATGCTGAAAATGCCGGAGAAGTCATAGCCAGGTATGCGGCAAGACAGGCTACCTATGCGCTCGCTGAGGGAATAGAAAATCTTCCCGACAGACTTGAAAAGTCCAAAAACGGAAGCAATAAAGAAATATATGAACTGCTGCAGAAGATGGAGCAGAACAGCGTAAAATTCAACGCGGACGAAAAGGTCACAGTACTCAAGTCAATTTATATGCTGCATGATTTCAACGGACTTTCTCCTGACGAATTCGTACTCTGTGTTCTTATGCTTAATCCTGCCCTTTCAAACCAGAGGCTTAGCGACATATGCAGTTTTATGGCAAAAAATGCGGATACCTCCGGAGGAAAAATAAATTTCGGTGTCATGGAGGCAGCCGGAGCGCAGTCTGTACTTGAAAAAGCAGTAAAAGATTTTGACAGGGATGAAATCATGATAGGATTTCTGGCAAATGTTGTTAAGGTCTCAGAGAGAATTGTAAAAAATGATAAAAACTCCAAAAATGTAGAAACACTGACAAAACTTCTTGACACGGTCTACTGGTCTGTCAGAAGATACTACAATAATCCGACTCTTACGAACATGGCAAGAAAAACACTTGATCGTCAGCTTGGAAGAGATGTGGAAAGCTTCAACGTGGATAAGATAGTGGGAGAACTCTGATAAGTCCACAGCCGTCGAGTGGTTGTTTCCATTTTGGAAAGATCCATAACAACTGTTTTTAAAACAAAAAGGGCCGCGGAATTACCGCAGCCCTTTTCTTACGTTTCCGTCGAAAAAACTAAAAACTTACGTTGGTACGGAAGCGGACTACGCTCTCTTTTCCATCGATCGCGTTGAGCACGCCCTGGCCATGGTCGACCTGATCGTAAGCAAGCTCGAAAGCGACTGCCGGGCTGTACTGGAGCTTCACTCCGACGCCCCATCCATCTGCGTCGTCTACGCCTGCAGTGTCAGACTTAAAGTTCGTGTAGCGGAGGAATGTCCCCCACTTGTCGTTCCACTGCTGTCCGGCCTTCACAAAGAGGAACTTTGATGTTCCGTTGTCTTTGACAAGGTTAAAGCCGGCAAAATCGTAGAAACTTCCGCCTATGCTGTAGCGGTCGTTGTTTGCCCCCCAGAAGTTGTTGTCCTGCTGGCTGTATTCCACCCAGAGATCAGTGAAATTCAGGGCGTCCTGCTTAACGTCAAGCACTGCCTTCCATGCTTTGGGACTGTCCTCAAAACCGCCGGCTGTATCTGCTCCGAGATCCTGCATATAGTAAATGCCTTTCAGTGACACCGCCGGGGTAAGATCATAGCCCATATATCCGGCATATGTGTTCACATCCCAGTC
>SAAM01000768.1 GCA_009929415.1 Clostridia bacterium
GCGAGGGTCCTTAACTATGTCATAAACTATAAGAAATATACGGAGGCAGGAATACCGCTTTTCATTATGAAAAGCGGTTACTTCTCTTTATATGGGGGAATAGCAGCTTCCTTTCTGGCATTGTACATATCATCTTACAGGCTCAAGGCAGATTTTTTGGAGCTTATGGACCGCCTGACTGTCCCTTTCCTGCTGAGCTACTTTGTCATGAAAATCGGGTGTTTTCTGAACGGATGCTGCTACGGAAAGATGACAAAATCATCATTTTCAGTGCCGCTTCCATTAAAAGAGCAGGCAAAGCTTGAATCAAGCCCGCTGATATCACAGTTCTTTGGCAGCCCTGAAATAAGGGTATATCCTGCCCAGCTCATGGAGGCATCAGCGGCAATCTTCATAATAGCGGCTGTCCTGCTTGCAGAAAGGCTGTTAAGGAGCAAAATAAAAGGCAACAGAAAAGGAGCAGGATTTGCGCTTGCGGCAGCTCTTCTCAGCCTCTCCAGACTGTTAATACTGCAGTTTCGAAGCACATCCTACTCCTATGCTGTTCTTAATATATTCTATCCTGTGCTCTACATCTCGGTAATTGCAGTCTCAGCAGCATTTCTATGCAGCCGATTCGGCCTGCGTAACCCTTACTTCTTTTCTGGCAGCTATGAAGATCACAGCGCTGATTCCCATTAGGACAGGATAGTATAGGTTAGGCATGATTTGAAAAGGTGTGATTCCGGTAAGCGATGCAGCTGTAAGCAGCTGCGCGCCATATGGGATAAGGCCCTGAAATACAGAGGTGAATATATCAAGTATCGAAGCACTTCTTTTAGGATCCACTCCGAACTCATCACTTATTTCTTTCGCTATAGGACCGGCCATAACTATTGCAACTGTATTGTTTGCAGTACAGATATCTACAGATGAAGCCAGGACTGCAATTCCAAACTCAGCGCCTCTGGTGCTGTTTACCTTTGATTTTATAACATTCAGTATGGCGTGTATTCCGCCGTTTTCCTTCACAAGCTCGACCGTACCTCCTATAATTATTGAAAGTACAGTTATCTCAAACATTCCAGAAACCCC
>SAAM01000769.1 GCA_009929415.1 Clostridia bacterium
AGTTTTGGGACTTCGAGCATAGCGACTATATCAGACGCAGGAACCTGAAGAACCCAAATTCTCTCGGTCCTGATTACGTGAAAAACATGAATTCGTATTTCAAGAACCATGCATTGCCCTTGCTGCCTGCCAAGCTAAAGCTTAGTTGTGTGAGAACGGAACATGTAGAACACATAGTAAATAACCTGCTTGACGACGGAATTATTGCTAATGCAACCATTGCCAAGGTCATCCAGTCGATGTCTGTACCTTTAGGTGAGGCAAAGCGATTGAAGATGATACGAGAGAATCCAGTCTCAAGTCTTGAGTCCTTGTCGACAAAGCCGAAACGCAGAGGTATTCTCACTAATTCTGAACTCCAAACAATCATCTGTACTATGCGCAACAAAGCAATGAAAAATGAATTTGATGCACGAGTCTATCTAGCTACTACCCTTTCAGTATTCACAGGAATGCGTCAGGGAGAGATAAGGGCGATGAAGGCTTCTGCAATCACTCTTATTAATGAGGATCAAGGGATAATTACAGTGAGCCAAGCAATTGCTGTATACGCAGGTTTAAAGACCACAAAAGGCAAAAGAGAACGTCAGGTTCCTTGCCCTCGATGGCTGTGTGAAGAATTGCTACGTATGGCAAACAAGAACACTAAAGGTAAGGATTTGATTTTCTGGTCCGATACCTCGGTAAACAATCCGATATCTTCATCGTTCATCACAAGGAATTTCAACAAGATTGTTGAGGATATGCTAGAGGTAGAAAATGACTGTGTTGGAGAGAAGTTTGAGTTTGAGGTTGACGGCAAGAAGATCGAAATATCAATGGGTGAACATCTAAGAACTGAACGGAATATCGTTTTCCATTCGCTGCGTCACTACTACGTCACCTATATGCGTGGGAAGATTGGTGACAATCTTCTCCAGAGCGTGGTAGGCCATCAGAGCGCAGCTGTGACTGATATCTATACCCATGAAACACAAGAGAGGCTTCTCGAGGTGGGAAAGATCAGCAGGAACATTCTTCCTTCTGCATAGGCAACTCCTCAGTTCATAGTCTCATACATTAGGACTCCTAGG
>SAAM01000770.1 GCA_009929415.1 Clostridia bacterium
AGATATGTATACGGACCATCAGGAAGAAACACCCTTGCAGAAGGAAAAGACCTTTCTCAGGTAAAATACATCATCGGAACCGGCGGAGCGCTGACAAGGCTGCCAAAACGCGTAGAGATAATGAAGCACATAGCAAGACACAATGACAGCGGACTGCTTCTGTTCCCAAACACCGATGCGCAGATACTTGTAGAGAATGACTATATAATGGCATCTCTCGGAGTGCTTTCAAAGAGACACGAAAAAGCTGCAATTAAGCTGCTGGCAAAGAGTCTGGGGATAGAAATACCAGAAAAGAAAAGGAGCGAACAATAATGTATCCAAGATTGGTAATAGACCTGGAAAAAGTAAAAAACAATGTTCGTGTGATGAGAGAGCTTACAGACAGAGGAAACTGCGAACTCGGGCTCGTTACAAAATCTTTCTGTGCAGATCCTGAAATCGTAAAGGCAATTGACAGTGTAGGAATAGACTTTTTTGCAGATGCAAGAATTCAGAATCTTGAATCATATAAAGAAATCAACACTCCCAAAATGCTTCTTCGCCTTCCGCAGCACTGTGAGATCGAAAAAGTAGTCAGCTTTGCCGACATGAGTCTTAACTCAGAGCTCAGCACGATAAAGCTTCTCGATCAGGAAGCGGCAAAGCAGGGCAGGACTCACAAGGTAGTGCTCATGATAGACCTTGGAGACCTCAGAGAAGGGATCTTCTTCAGAGACGAGGACATAATAATGAGCACGGTTGAAGAAATCCTCAAGCTCAAGAATATCAAGCTCCATGGAGTAGGCGTCAACCTGACATGCTACGGAGCCGTTATTCCAAAGCAGGACAATCTTTCAACGCTCGTTGAGATAGCAAGAAAAATCGAATCAAGATTCAACATAAAGCTCGACATGATCTCAGGAGGCAACTCAAGCTCCATATATCTCATAGACAAGGAAGGGCTTCCTGAAGGAATAAACAGCCTGAGGATAGGCGAGGCCTTCATACTCGGAAACGAGACTGCCTATGGAGAAAGAGTCGAGGGAACCTTCGACGATGCGATAACCTTTGAGGCTCAGATAATAGAGC
>SAAM01000771.1 GCA_009929415.1 Clostridia bacterium
GTATACTGGGTATATGAGAAGACGCTATGTTCTCCTGTTACTCCTCATTTCTGCTGTCTTCCCCTTGTCTGCTCGGACTACAGGGTACTATCACTCGGCCACAGCCATGGCTTTTGGGTATCTGGGAATCCCCCATTTTGCAGATGAGATCCCGGCCCGTTCCTCTTTTGCCGGGAGTGCTTCAGTTGGCTTATTCGGGTACCAGGGAAGTCGATGGGACGGCTCTTTGGAGCTGCACATGCAATCGGTGAGCCGCTCGCTTCCCTACGGGCTTTACCGCAGCAGAGGCTTTACTTCCCTTGGTTTGAGCCTACGGTCCAGCTACTTCCTCAACGATACGTTCTCCCTGTACGGCAAACTGGGTACCGAAGTCAACTTCTACCATCAGATCAAAGAGGCTTTTGCCTCCTTCTCGCTCCAGATAGGAGGGCAGTTGCTCATCCTGCAAAACCCCACCTCCCAACTCTTTCTGACTGTTCCGCTTTCAGTGCACTTAAGAAAGGAGATTACAGCCATCCAAGTGGGAGTAGGATTGCGATACCACCTCTTTCCGTATCACGAAGGGGGGACATAATGAGAAAGCTCATCCCCCTCTTGCTCAGCATAGTACTCATTCTCGCCTCCTGTGAGTTGTTTACCGATGAGCCGGTGGCGGGGGATGTGTATGCAATAATGGTAGGATTGGATTACCAGAATAATTCGCAAAGAGACCTATATGGAACGATTAATGATGCAAATGAACTAGACTTGGCCTTCAAATCAGTTACTCAGCAAACAGGAAAAGCATATTTTGGTTATAAGTTTCTCCAGATAGGCTCATCCTTTGTTTCCTCAACAACTCATACCATTGGTTCAAAATCAGTGAATTCGTATCCTTCTTTATCCAATCTGAAAGAAGCAATTGCAGCCTTGAAGGATATAACACAAAAGGATGACCTCATATTGTTCACCTACTCTGGTCATGGAAACGATGATGGAACAATTGCGCTAGGGTCATCGTCATATTCGGATGCAGCATTATCCCCTGTCCAAGAAATTCTTGATTCCTTCGTTGATAATGATATCAA
>SAAM01000772.1 GCA_009929415.1 Clostridia bacterium
GGTATTAAACCACTTCTGGGACATCTGGTAACGGGCTGTGGACCATACATGGCGGGACAAGACCAAGTACTTCTGTGCTTCATAATACTTGTAGCTATAGATGGTCTCAGGCGGGTTTTCCTGTGCATCGATGGTTCCGGTCTTCAGTGCCATATACACTTCGGGGAAGTCAACAACGGTTGGGATTGCACCCATGGCTTCAAATACCTTGATGCGGACAGGGAGGGAGGGAAGACGGAACTTCAAACCCTTGAAGTCTGCAGATGATTTGATGGGGGTGTTTGCAGTGATCATACGTGCACCACGGATTGCATATCCAGCGGTGATGATGCCGGTCTTCTGCCCGGCCTGATTGTTCAGGTCTACACCGATGGTATTCCAGAATTTGTTCAGGTGGTCCAGATCACGGATGACAAACGGCTCCTCAAACACGGTGAACTGGGGGGCATACAGGGTAAGATCCATGATTCCCTGAGCACCCATCTCGATGGTTCCTGCGGAAAGACCTTCAACAATCTCTCTCTCACCGCCAAGTGATCCACTGGCATGAATGACAACTTTCACCCGGCCATTGGTTTCTTTCTCAACCTGATTCTTGAAATTGACGATAACGTCATGAATCGGTCCTTCGGGTGCAAAAGCCGAAGCAACGTTGACGGTGTACGATTTGGGTCCCGATGATTCCTTCTCACCTTGTGCAAACACAGAGGGGAGTGCAAGTAATGCAATGACGAACAGCAAAGCAAGCTTCTTCATGTAAAGCCTCCTAAAATTCCATACTCAATTGGTATGTAGTTGGACATTATGCTAACATGGTAGTATGCAATTTGCAAGAAAATTATGAAAAATGTATACGACAAAATATTTTAAGTCATTAAAACTATATAATAAAAGATATTATAATTAGTAAATAGAAGCAAGCCTACATAATTAATTGTATACAATTGTTGTTATTTAAGTAAATCCACTCATTGGAATGTCTGGAACAACAACCTCTGATGCTCCTCGCTGAACATCGACTCCTTGGTCACCAGGTCGAAGTCGACCAGCTTTCGGGCAGGCTTG
>SAAM01000128.1 GCA_009929415.1 Clostridia bacterium
CGCCTCATAGGCATGTACAGAGAACTCTGGTTCTGGCTCCGGTTCCGGTGCTGGTGGTTGGTTTTCATTCGAGCAACTCATGAATGCAACTGCTGCAACATACATACAAGAAGAAGGCTTGTAATCTTTCCGATTCGATTCATAAATACCTTCAATATTGAGTCCACCTAATAGGTGGAGAACTACCAATAGAGGAGACGAATACGGCATGTGGTGTTCAATGATTAGTAAGGTATGGGTCCCAATGAGAAAAGTATACGGCAGGGACGGTAATCCTGTAAAGAAATTTATCGCGGAAAGCATGGACTGGTTCGCAATCAGTAGGTGGATGGTTCAAGATTCCTTGGAAACTGATATCAGTGAACTCTTTGAGTTCCTATTATGGGCCAATGTCCGACATCTGTGCCTTTATAATGAATCCAGAGCTGTTGTCATGAAACAACAGCTCTGATCTGAAAAAGTCTATTACTTATAAATCCTTGAATACAGATCATTCCACTTCAGCAGAAGATCATCTTTCTTATCTGTAAGTTCTGATACAGGCCTATCAATCCACTTGATATCCTTTGTCTTTCCCAGCTGGAAAGTGTCAGGCTCTGTTACCAAAGAGTTTGTGAATCGAACACCACCATATACTGCATACATCTGTTCGGTACCTTCCTTGGAACTCATTGCTTCAATAAAGGCTTTTGCAGCTTCAGGATGCTTGCAGTTTTCAATAATTGCAAAACATGAATCCTTGCCGGATGTTCCATTGGAGGGGTATCTCATTTCATAGTCAGGTGCTCCAAGCATGGTAACAGCACCATTATCATAGGTAAGGCCAACAACATACTCTCCGTTTGCAACATCCTTGAAGCATTTTGATGAAGAGGAACCTACAACCATTCCATTTCTCATTAGACCTTCAATAAGGTTCCAAGACGCTTGGGTATCAACACCGTACACTGAAAAAATATTGCAGAGATTATTCCATGCAGCTGAGGAACTATTGGGATCTGAGAAGATGATTTTTCCTTTGAGTGCTGGATTAAGAAGATCTTCATACGAGCGAATGTTCAGGCCAAGTTGTTTCTCAAGTTTTGTGTTTACTGCAAAACATACTGTGGACATACCGTACACGCTGTAGAAACCATTTGTCATCGGGGAAATCTGCTCATCGTTGTGGGATGAAGTATACTTCATAAAATATGACTCATACGTTGTTCCATCTGTAGTGGACAGGCCGCCAAGCATGATATCCGCTACAGGATCTTCCTTTTCTGCCTGGAGTCTTGCAAAGAGCTCGCCAAAACTTCCATTGACAATTTCAATGTTCACATCTGGATAGAGTGTCTGAAATGGTAAAAGCATCGCAGAAAGTTCTGATTCCGTGTTTGAGCTATAAATGACAAGACTGTCACCAATACCGGTTTTTACCGTCGCCTGTTCCTTCTGCCCTGCTGCAAAGACAGACCCCAACGCCATAAGAACAACCAGAAGCAATACTACCAATTTCCTCATTATAATTCTCCTTTTTAAGCATCGACCTTCTATTTCAAAACCTTCTTATATCGTGAGAAACCCTCACCATGCAAAAAGGGTCTTTACTCCTTAAAGTTTGATATCTTCGGACTTTGTCACCTTCAAATAGATCAGCAATGAAATAATTGTCATCACTGTAAGGATTGCAGCAAATGCAGCGGCCATTCCCTCATTGCCTCGGGTGATGGCAACATACGCAGAAATCGTCATTGTTATACTCTTGCTGTTGTAGAGGATGATTGCACTTGAAACCTCTGTAAGAATTGCCACCCAGCTGAGAATTGCACCTGACATAATTCCGTTACCCATCATAGGAACCGTAATCCTTGTCAAGGTCTTGAATTTCGAAGCACCTAGACTTAGTGCTGCCTCTTCAATACTGATTGGAATTTGAGACAAGGTTGCCGTCGCTGAACGTATGGTATAGGGAAGCCTCCTAATGATTACGGCCAGAAGCATAATGGTAAATGTGCCGGTCAATTTAAACGGTCTGCGCCCAAAAGCCGTTAGCAGAGCAATACCTATTACGACGCCAGGCATGATGTAAGGAATCATAGCAAAGGTATCTATCGTATCATTCACGATATTTTTCCTTCTCACAGTCAGGTAGGCAATGAGAATTGCTATTACGACAATAAACAACAAAGCAAGAACACCCATCATTACGGTATTGTTCATTGATCTTACCAGGAGTCTATTCAGTGCAACCTTGTAACTTCCAAGCGAGAAACCTTTTACAAACAAGGTCCCAGATTGGTTGGTCCTTCTGAATGAAAGGTAGATGATGAATAGCTGAGGTAAGAATGCAATAAAGACAATCACGTAACAATACATATGTATCAGGAATCCACCAATCCCCTTTGCCTCTTTCTTCTCTACCGGATGCAGAGAGCTCATGGAATAGCTGAACTTCCTACTAGCCCATTTCTGAGCGAAGAAAACCAACGCTGTCACAATGATGGCAATCACTGATATCGCAGAAGCAAAACCATAGTCTGCTCCGTTTTCGTTTACAAACTCACGATAAATAAGAACGGGGAAGGTCATGTAACCTTCGCCGATAACAACGGGAGTACCAAAATCCGCGAATGCTCTCATGAAAACAAGCAAAGAGGCAGCCAAGACAGTTGGCATCGCCAAACTCAGGACAACTGAAAACAACCTCCTAACACCAGTGCAACCCATATTGGCGGACGCTTCCATGAGTGAATTATCAATGTTTTTGAAAGCCCCGTTCATGTATATGAATACCAAGGGAAAGAACTTGAGTGTCTGAACGAGCAGAATTCCCCCGAAACCATAGATATTGGTTATGTGTATCCCAAGATTATCCCGAAAGAAGGTGGTAATGACACCGCTTCTCCCTAGGAGGAGAATCCATGAATACGCACCAAGGAAAGGTGCACTCATACAACAGAGAATGCTTATTGTAAAAATCAACTTTGACAGCTTGAGCTTGTAGAATGAGTAAAAATACGACATTGGAATTCCAACAAGCAAGGAGAAGAACGTCACAGCCAAGGTAACTTTAACGCTGTTGGAAATTGTATTTGTGTAATATTTCTGACTAAAGAACTTCACAAACTGTTTGAATGTGAATCCTCCGTCCTTATCATAGACCGCTTGTCTCATAACACCAAACAGTGGATATATTAAAAAGAAGGTGAACAACAAAAACAAACTCACCGATACTAGTGTCCAGACTTCAAATTTCCTTTTCTGCAAACTCATTATCAGCCCTCAACCACGATATCGTTTATGACTCCACAAAGGATGTTCTTCTCACCATTCTCAGTAAAAACATTCACCTTCTCCGTGTTTATTGTGAGTTTGATTTTTGTTCCAGGTTGGATGATTGAATCAATTGAAGACTCTTGAATAATCTCAACATCCTCTCCGGTTGCAAGCCTTACAAAGTAATGCGTATTAAGTCCAAGAAACACACAATCCTTTACTATAGCATCAATGCCTTCCGAGCCGGAGGCAGTAAATTGGAACTCTTCAGGCCTGATGGACAGTATCACATCATGCTTCTTATGAAACTCCTGGAGAACACCAGTAATTTGTGTTGTAAAGCCACTTTGAGTTTTAATGTAGGTTTTTCCGCCATCTATAATAAGATTTCCCTTCAGGATATTGGTCCTTCCAATAAAGGTGGCCACAAAAAGATTTGCCGGTCTCTGGTAGATATTCTTTGGGGTTCCAATATGTTGAATCACCCCTTCGTTCATCACTGCAATTCGATCAGAGACTGCCATAGCCTCCTCTTGGTCGTGAGTGACATACACTGTTGTGATTCCTACTGTATTTTGTATTTCCTTGATTACGGTTCTCATCTCAACCCGAAGTTTTGCATCAAGATTGGAAAGTGGCTCATCCATAAGAAGAACATCAGGAGTAATTGCCAATGCCCTTGCCAGCGCAACTCTTTGCTGTTGTCCACCTGAAAGTTTGTCAGGAAGTCTGTCTGCATATTCATCAACATGAATGAGTTTCATGAATTTCTCTGCAGTTGTCCTGATTTCCTCTTTCGATAGTTTTCGGTTTTTAAGCCCAAACTCCACATTCTTCCTTACTGTGAGATTTGGAAAGATTGCATAGTTCTGAAATACCATACCAATATTTCTCTTGGCAGGATCCATGTCATTTATTCTTATGTCGTTGAAATAGAAGTCTCCGCCTTCAATGGAGTTGAATCCTGCAATCATTCTCAATAGAGTTGTCTTACCACAACCTGAAGGGCCTAGCAATGTAAAGAACTCACCTTCTTTCACATATAGATTCAAACCAGGAATGATTATATTTTCTCCATACTTTTTTACAGCATGCTCAATATTAATACTTTTTCTCATACTTTCCCTCAGTACTGTGCTGATATCATTTGTAACATCGAGAACATCTAATTGTCAAATATTAAAAAAAGTTTCAACATTTGTTATGGTTTTTTGTTCAAAAAGTAATCAAACTATACATTTTCAACTTGAAGCACCTCTACTCCAAGTCGCTCAAATTCATCTAGATATTCCTGAGGTATTCCAGTATCAGTTATAATTACATCGATTTCGGATAGACCGCCAACCACAGCAATCTTAGCCTTGCCAAACTTTGAACTATCTGCAAGGAGAACAACCTTTTTTGACTGTTTGATGATTCTCCTGCAAAGAGAAGCTGTTGGATAATAGAAATTTGTCAGACCATGTTCGATTGATACTCCCGCAGCACCAATGAAAGCAATATCAGCACAATACATACTGATCGAACTCTCCGTCTCACTTCCCAGAAATGCGTGGTTTTCCCTATAGAGTTCTCCACCCAAGGAATATACCCGTATATCGGAATATGCATCGAGTTCATTGATAACCGGGATGGAGCAGGTTATGACAGAAAGACCTTTCATTTCGTCAAGATGCTTTGAAACTTGCAAAACGGTTGAACCAAGATCCAGTATTATTGTATCTCCATCTTTGATCAACTCTACGGCCTTTCTCGCAATCAATTCCTTTACCGTACTATTGAAAGCAGCCCTTGGGAAGTACGGTTTATTGAGTTCCTCCTCATTCAAGACCGCACCGCCATACACTCTTTTTACATAGTGCTGCTTTTCCAGTTCGTGTAAATCTCTTCGAATTGTCATTACTGAAACACCAAAAAGAGAAGTCAATTGGCTTATTTGGACACTCTTGTTGCGAGAGACCAACTCAATAATTTTTTGTTTTCTGTCTTGGTGTGTCATAGCAAAGAAGATATCACACCAGCCGGCTCATTTCCAATAAATATCACGATGAGTGTTTAATTATACTATTCCAACGGATGATTTCCCGGTTGGGCTTGGACGATTTCAAGCAACACCATACCAGTGCAAAATCCTCAATCTTCCATAGAATCTGTTTGAGCATAACCAAGGCTTGAGTCAGTTTCTTCGAAAAAGAAAGAGAAGTCAAAGATTGTGACATTCATCAGCAATGAGCGTATGATGAGTTCAGAAGGCCATTAAAGCTTTTATTACTGGTAAGCAAAAAAATAAAACCCTCCGCCCTGGAGGGTTCCTTGGCTACTCAGGGTTGTTTCCTTCGGTTATTCCCCTTCTTCGCCACCACAACCTCATCGTACCACTGAAG
>SAAM01000773.1 GCA_009929415.1 Clostridia bacterium
GTCCTAGTCAGATATGTTTGTGGCTGAAGTATTCTTCTGCACGTGAAGGCAGCCATCTGGAGGTTTCATGGTATTACGGCAAGGAACTGGTCCTTTCGGAACCTCTTAAACTTATGACTAAAGACGGGGTAAGAGCTTTTTATCTTTTAAGGGAAGAGGGGACTCCTCTCCCGGTAGGTTCGTATAGAGTTACTGTTTCTACGCCTGCAAAAGTATGGTCGGACATCAAATTCGAAATAGTAAGAAGAAAATGACACTAGACCGGGAGGTCAGAGAAGTTGCCAAGAAAAAAAAGTGAAACTACAGAAGAACCAAAGAAGAAAACAACAAGGACCAAAAGCTCTTCCACAGTAAAAAAAGAAAAAGAGACGATCCAGCTGAATGAAGCAGAAAATGATGTTATTGCATCTGAACCAGTGAATGAGGTGACATCTGCTGCAGATGTCAATTGTGTTTTAAAGGAAGCATCTCTTCCTGAAGTTGCCCCCGAAGCTGTATCTGCTGTAATCGCGGAGGCAAACAAAGAGCAGAATGGCAATAACAATGGCAATGGATATGCTAAGCAGCACAAGCATACCAATCCCAAATTGGGGTTCAATTTTCTGGCACAGCAAACACTGGCTGAACTGAGAAAGATTGCGAAAGAGATAGGTGTTACTTCAATATCGGCCAGGCGTAAAGACGACCTTATAGTTGATATACTTAAGACTCAGGCTGAAACTATGGGGTACAGGTTCAACGGAGGAACACTAGAGTGCCTCTCTGAAGGGTATGGTTTCCTCAGGCCATCCGGATTGCTTCCTAGCAGCAATGACATATATGTCTCTGCCTCACAGATCCGCAGATTTGGACTGAGGAACGGAGATGTAGTCTGGGGAATAATTCGCCCACCCAAGGAACAGGAACATTATGAGGCTCTTCTGAGAGTGGAAAATGTTAATTTTACAGATCCGGAAGCTGCAAGAAAAAGACCCCAATTCGAATCGCTCACTCCAATATTCCCTGATGAAAAATTAAATCTGGAGACAGACAGAAAAGTCGTTTCTACCCGGATGGTAGACC
>SAAM01000774.1 GCA_009929415.1 Clostridia bacterium
GTCAGCGAGTACACCAAGCGTGCTGAGCAATAGGTGAATAGGATGAGCTTGAAATCAACGGTATCGACATTGGATAGTAGCAGCCTGTGGGCTGGGCTTTGGATAAGATGGCGAGGCAAGAAGGTCTTCCTTATTGCAGCCATCGAAGAGGAAGGTGGTCTGTACCAGGTTCATTATGATCATAAGGGTGTGACCTACATTGATCTGGATGTGCCTAGGCAGGAGATTGGCAAGGCTCAATTGATAGAGGATTAGCAGAATGAATAAAAATGAGATGATGCTGCTGTATGAAAAGGAAACTGGTAAGCCAAGTACTCGTTTTGTAACAGACGGAATCCATGCAGTGACAATTGAGGTTTTGCATTTTGAGTACGTCAATTGGCTGGTTGCCCAAGTTGCAGAATTAAGAATCTTAAAGAACGCTAGTTTCCTTAGCTTTGAAGGCGTAAATGGAGCTGAAGCACTATCAGCAATCCAAGAGACATCTGCTGTACTTTCGAGCTTTTATACGCAAAGCGATGAATCGAGATCAGCTGCATCTGGCTTCCAGAACGGAGGTATTATAGCTGATCCTCCTGGTGTGATTTTGGTATAGAAGGAGAAGAAACATGCCTATCTACGTAGTGAGAATGGAGCGATCGGATACGGTCTTCATGACAGTTGAGGCTCCAAATCGGAAAGCGGCTCACGGCCTCGCCTTTGAGTTTGTTGAGACAGCAAAGGCTACCTGTGATGAATGGGCAGCTAGTATCAAAGAGATCGAAGGATCTGTAGCTGAACATACCAAGGCTATGGCCATGGATGATGGTTCCTATTACTTCGTTGGGTTTGATGGATCCTATGGTGGCAGCTATGCCGTACAACCTAATGCCGATAATGAAGCGCTGCCTTTCTAACATAAGCTATATAAGGAGGAGCCTATTGGATAGATGATCAACCCAAAAAACAAACAGCAGATAAAGAGGTTCAATGCCGGTCCACCAGGGCTGGCATTCTCTATGCTAGGTGTTTACTGATGGATTTGTTTATAACGTGAAATTAAACACCTTGGATAACACG
>SAAM01000775.1 GCA_009929415.1 Clostridia bacterium
GCCGAACATAGCCAATTTTTCGCGGTCCATAACATCCATCCATGTCAGATTGGAGCTCTTCTGAATCAACCAGTCTGAGAGAATATAATCCTCACTGTTCACGAAGGTTCGGCTATTCTCTACTCAATAAGAAACAAAGAAAAAGTTGAAGGATACATCCAATAAGGCAAGACCGATCAGGTCATATCAGTACTGTGCATTGCTTTCATGCATTGAGGGGAGCAGCTAAGCTCCCCTCACCTATATTTTTGTTGCTATTGTTCGGTTATATCTCTGCTGTTGGCTAGCAGTTTACTTCTCCGCGAGCTGCTGCATCTCATCCCAGACACCATCGAGGCTATCGATGACTCTCTTATAAAGATTATACTTTTTCTCATACATTTCTTTGAAATCTGGATTCGGCATGACTCTTGCTGAAATTTTACACATTCTGCCAACTGCTTCATCAAGGGAGGCATAATCGCCTACAGCTGCAGCTACTCCGATTGCACATCCTAATGCTCCTGTTTCATTCGCTTTAACAGTCTCAAAAGGAATCTGCATTACATCGGCAAACATCTGAGTCCACTGTCTGCTGTGAGCCGCCCCACCGGCAAGCCTGATGACTTTCACATCAGTTATCCTGCTCTTAAGCAGCCTCTCGGTATGCATTTTATGACAGAAGCAAATACCTTCAAACACACTGCGGAGAAGATGCTTGCGGGAGTGGTTCATAGTAATGCCGATGAATGACCCTTTTGCATTCGGATGCACATTGCTGGCCATTAGAAAAGGAAGAAAAACAGGGACAAATTCATCGGGGCCAATCTCATCAATCCAACTGTCGAGTTCCTTATAAATGTTACCACCCCGGGCTGCCAAATCCCTTCTGAGCTCCGGCAGCAACTGGTTGATGTACCAGGCATTGTTGCCGGCGGAGGTAGGACTCGACTCCTCTATGAGGAAATACTCAGGCAGTGCGAACAGCGAGTTCATTGCAACAGAGCCATCCAGTACCGGCTCCTTCCTGATATACTCATTGATCGACCAGGTCCCTGCGATCATACACAGGTTGTCCTC
>SAAM01000776.1 GCA_009929415.1 Clostridia bacterium
CATAAGTGAGAGGACTGTGCAGACACATCTGGCATCAATATACGACAAGCTTGGAGCAAAAAACAAGACTGAGGCAATGCTTCTCTCTCTTAAATACGGCATAGTGACATTGGAGGAACTGCTCGATTGAGGAGAAACCTTCTCCTCCAGCTTACTGTTGCAGTCTTTCTGCCCAGCCTGGGAGCGTTCCTCCTGGCCTGGATAGGTTTCTGCCAGTTTGAAAATACAATGGAGGGGATAGCGGGCTCTTACGTGCAGAACCTTGCTAGGGGAGCGGCTGCTAGGCTTGAGTCATCACAGTGGGACCTCAGGACTGACGGCACCTGGCAGCCAAACCAGTACAGGTCGCGCATACTCGGACTTGGAGAAATAATGGCGGATGACATGGCTGTTCCGGGCATGTTTGCTGTCTTTGACAGTGACGGCAATCTTATATACGGGACATCTGACGTAACTATCCTGTCAATTATATGGGACAAGCCGTTGACTATCATGTCTCCCGAGAAAATCAGGGGACCTGACGGAAGATTTTACACCATAGCTGTCTACCCTATGCTTCAGAGAAACCTCTTTGTCCTGGCGGCAGTATCCTGGGACAAACTGCTCGGACCAATGGTATCGCTGACTACCTTCTGGCCGTTCATTATGGGTATCCTTGGCTTGATCGGCATCTTATCGGTCTACATAATGTGGCAAAAAGTAATAATGCCCCTTAAGGACCTTGAAGAAGAGGTCTCTATGCTACGTTGGGGTGAAGAAGTCCCTCTGAAAAACGCGCCGGAAGCAGTCACAGAACTCCAGAAACTGAGAGAGGCCCTTGTTGTCCTTGCAAACTCGGCAATAGACAAAGTGCAGCTATCACGACGGTATGTAAATGACCTTGTAAAAGTCCAGGAAGAAGAGCGGGCAAGGATCTCGCGAGAGATACATGACGGCCCCCTCCAGGACCTTACAGCCCTAATACAGAGGCTCAGACTGCTCTCCATTGACATGGACTCTCCTGTAGAAAGGGAAAAACAGCTTAAAGAGGCGGAAAGCGCAGCAATGGCCGGAGTTAAA
>SAAM01000777.1 GCA_009929415.1 Clostridia bacterium
GAGAGGATAAGTACACTCAAAAAGATGGCCCTTCGGTGGTCCGTTTACCGTGAACTTTCCGGCTGGATCAAAGCTGAACTTGCATCCTCAGCTTCGCAAGACGACAAAAAATCTCTCGAAAACGTCTCGACAAAGGGCGGAGTCTCAGAGGCGATGGTGACCAGCCTTATTAACGGAGGATCCTTCCTCCCCTCTGTAGAAAGGGGCATAGAACGCTGTGCCGAGTTGAGGTCCGAGCTCTGTAAAAACCTTGCAGTGAAAGCCGCTTAGATCTTATGCAATACGGATAAATCAAATATATATAGGTTGAAATGAAATTTATGCTGCCCTACTATTGCATAGTAGGAACCTGATCTCAAAAAATAAATATATCTCCTGGTATTATTGAACCGGTATTTTTAGGGGATATAGTCGGTTCGTTCTATTTCATCCTGCTGATCTTGATTTTGTACGATGAGCCGATCTTTTCGACCAGCTCGATTTGGATATTGTTGGTGGTATCGACAAACTTTGGCTTGCTGGGGAGGCTGAATGCGGCGTCGTTCAGCCAGGGGACTTTGGGGTCTGCATCCATGAGCTTCACTGGGGCTCTGCCGTGCCTGCATTCAGCTATTCTGTCATCAGCGTACATGATAAGGACACCCTCTCCCAGCAGCTGGCTGTCATAGCTGCCGATCTTTTGCCTGTTTTCTATCAGGTAATATGTTTCGTCTGTCAGAGGGATCTTCACTGCCAGGACATCTGAGGAACTGTCTTCAAGCGGGGCAAGAACTATCTCCGGAGATATATCCGGATCTGCCTCAAAGATCTTATCAGTGCCCAGCCATCCAAGCCTGATCTTTGTCCAGGAAGAGATGCCGGGCGGCGGTGAACCGGGAGATATCATGTGACAGGACATGGGATCCCAGTATCCCATGTTTATCAGGGCATTTTCCCATCCCTTATCACGGGTTGGATGTATTTGCTGAATATCGTGGTCGTATAAACAGGGAACGACTCTTTTTCCGTTTTTCACTCCGCCCCAGACATGCGCACAGTCGTGGAACAAAGTGCCGAGGT
>SAAM01000778.1 GCA_009929415.1 Clostridia bacterium
ACGATCAGACCTCTCTCTGCGTTCATATCTTTCGCCGCGATCAGATCTCTCTCTGCGCTCCGGCCTGTCTCCCTTAATCTGGGTGTCTGTTACCAGCTCCACCTTCAGTTTTCTCCCGCGATAATCGGTATTGTCAATGGTTTCAACAATGTATGAGGCCGAATTGGTAGTAACTGAGACGAATGACATCTCTTTGTGAATATCTATACGGCCAACGCCTTTCTGACCTATTCCGCAACTTGAGAACATCCTTAGAAGATGTCTCGGAGTGATTCCGGCTTTTGATCCGATATTTAGTTTTACCCAGGTATAACCCTTTTCTGTCGGTAGATTGAAGCTGCTTTCGCCTCTTCCTTCTCCTCTTGATGACTCTTCACGGATATTAAGATCGGGAGCATGTCTGTAATAGTCAAGGAAACGGTTAAATTCAATTGAAAGCATCTTCCAGATAATCTCCTCCTTGCTTACATCTTTCCACTTCTCATCTATCAGATTTATGTATTCTGAAATCTCCTCGCGTATCTCGGCGTTCTTGACCTCCTCAACAAGATGGAGCATCTGACGCGTACAAACCTCTTCACCTGTAGGTATCTTGGCTTGTCCGAAAGTTTTGCCTATAATCTTTTCAATTCTGCGGATCTTATGCTGTTCCTTACTGTTAATAATTGCTATTGAGATTCCGCTCTTGTCTGCACGACCTGTTCTTCCGCTTCTGTGAGTGTACTGTTCAGCTTCATCGGGCAGATTGTAGTTGATTACATGGGTCAGATCGTTCACGTCTATTCCCCTTGCCGCAACATCTGTTGCCACCAAGAGGCTGAGATTCTTGCTCTTGAACCTTCTCATAACCTGATCACGCTGAGCTTGTGACAACTCTCCGTGAAGCGCATCAGCATTGTATCCATCCTTTATGAGTGACTCTGCGATCTCCTGAGTCTCCTGTCTTGTACGGCAGAAAATCATACCGTATATGTCGGGATTATAGTCGGCTATTCTTTTGAGAGCCAAGTATCTGTCCTTGGCGTGAACAATATAGTAGTAGTGTTTTACGTTCTCT
>SAAM01000779.1 GCA_009929415.1 Clostridia bacterium
GTATTCAACACTCTTGCAACGCCCTCTTATAATCATTACTGCAATCTCATGGAACTCATCCTCAAGCGGATTATACTGTTCTCCTCTACTTTCACATGCCAGTACCAGTGTTCCCTCTTTTTCGGAATATGAGAGAATTATGTTTATGTCTGAATAATCCTTCTGCATGACAATAACTTCTTCTACAAGCATCTGTGCATATTCACTTGTTTTCTGCGATATTACATGTTTCTCACAGAATCTTGCTATATCTCCCTGAAGTTTGTACAGGTCGTAATTACTGCTGGAAATATTGTAATACATGCTTCTTACTCTATGTATAAAAGCACGGGTTTTCTCACGTTGCGGATTTTCAAAGATCTGTTCCGGGGTTCCCTCCTCGTAAATTATACCTTCATCCATATAGAACACCCTGCTTGAAATATTCCGCGCAAATTCCATCTCGTGTGTTACTATAAGCATGGTCAATCCCTCTTTTGCGAGTTTACGTATAACTGCCAGCACTTCACTGACCATTGTCGGATCAAGTGCTGATGTAGGCTCGTCAAAAAGTATTATCTCGCACTCCATGGCAAGGCATCTTGCTATTGCAACTCTCTGCTTTTGTCCGCCCGAGAGCTCGTCCGGAAAATTATATGCTTTTTCGGCTAAACCGACAAGTTTAAGCAACTCCATTGCCTTTTTGTTTGCATCGCTCTCTTTTTTCTTGAGCAGCTTTATCGGTCCTATTGTAAGGTTTTCAAGTATGGTCAAATGAGCATAGAGGTTGAATGACTGGAATACCATCCCCATCCTCTGTCTGATTTTCGGTACATTTGTCTCTTTACCCAAAAGGTCAATTCCATCGATAGTTATGCTTCCTCCCGATGGTGTTTCTAGAAGGTTAAGGCATCTGAGAAAAGTACTCTTTCCGGTACCGGACGGGCCGATTATGGAAATTACCTCGCCTTTATTTATGTTGGCATTAATATCCCTGAGAACAACAATATCCCCGAATTTTTTTGAAAGATTCTTAACTGAAATCATTACACTGCCTCCTCTGCTTTTTTTATTCTTT
>SAAM01000780.1 GCA_009929415.1 Clostridia bacterium
ATTCATCGCTGTGTACTATCAGTTTCCTGGAACATCGGTATGGCTGTTCTCGGATGCCTCTACAGCGCTCCCTATATTTGCCAATGTCGTGGCGCTTGTTATACTTTCTCCGAAATTCATAGAGCTGCTTAAGGACTACAAGGCCAGATACATGGGAATAGGCAAGGTGGATCCGAATTTCAGGATATTCTATGAAGACAGTGATGGTAATTCTGAATATGAAGAAAGCGTGAATTGAAATAAAATTGAATAACTGAATCGAAAATACCTTCTGTTTGATATGGAAGGTATTTTCAAAGCCTCTGTTTTAAAATTTGTTTAACTCTTCAAAATTAAACAAATTAAATTCAGAAAATTGCTTTTATTCATCTTCGTTCAAACACAACAAAAACATCAAAAGCATATAATGGAGTCAGATATAATTTGAATTTGACAGACGCATCAAACAAGGAGGAAGAAATGGATCTTAAAAAACTTATAGAAGAGAATCTGAGGGATTATGTGGGTACAAGAACTCACACTGGAAGCTCTATGGAAAACAATAATGTGGAGTTTTTCACCAGATGGTTTGAAAAGGTGGATTATTTCAAGAATAACCCGGAAAACTTCGGATTTCACGAAATAGAGGGAGACCACCTGGACAGAAAGGTTCCATGGGGACTCTTCAAGGGAAGCGGAAGAGATACGATAATCCTGATTCATCATACTGACACTGTGGATACGGATGACTACAGTACAAATCAGGAGCTGGCATACAGGCCTTTCGATATCACTGAAAAATACAAAGAAGGAAACATAGACCTGGATCAGCATGTAAAAAAAGACCTGGATAGCGGGAAGTGGCTGTTTGGAAGAGGCGTTGCCGATATGAAGGGTGGGGCTGCGATTCACCTGTCTCTTCTGGAGCAGTACACAAAGGAGGAGGATTTCAAGGGGAATCTTCTTCTTCTCGGACTGCCTGATGAAGAGAATCTTTCTGCTGGTATGAGGGGTGCAGTTTCACTTCTGGAAAAGCTTAAGGAAAATCATGACCTCAATTATATCCTTATGCTTAAC
>SAAM01000781.1 GCA_009929415.1 Clostridia bacterium
TTACAGCGACAGACCAAAGAGATCTTTCGGCAGCGACAGACCTCGTGAGGATCGTCCTTACAGCGACAGACCAAAGAGAGCGTTCAGCGGTGAGAGATCGCGCGAAGATTCGGGCTCATTCAGGAGAGACGAGCGTTTTTCAAGAGAGCGTGAACTAAGGGAGAGTTTCGGAGAAAATCCTCAGAAAAGTTTCCGTGCAAAAGCCGAGGAGTACACTCCGAAGCCAAGAAGAGCCAAGGCTATGGGTGATGACGGTATAAGACTGAACAAGTTTATATCCAATTCAGGTGTCTGCTCACGTCGTGAGGCTGACGAGTATATTGTAGCAGGGCTGGTTTCCGTTAACGGCCAGATTGTTACCGAGCTTGGCACAAAGATTCAGGCTTCTGATGATGTTCGCTTCAACGGCGAAAGGCTCAAAGGTGAAGAGAAGGTTTATATCATAATGAACAAGCCTAAGGATTTTGTGACTACTTTGTCTGATCCTAATGCTGAAAAGACCGTGATGGACCTCATTACCGGGAAATGTGCACAGAGAGTCTACCCTGTAGGCCGTCTGGACAAGGCAACCACAGGCGTATTGCTTCTTACAAATGACGGAGACCTTACAGAGAAACTCACTCACCCGTCTAACAAGGTAAAGAAGATTTACCATGTGTTCCTTGACAAGAACCTTTCCGGAACTGATTTCAAGCAACTCATAGAAGGTGTTCAGCTTGAGGATGGGCCAATGTATGCTGACACCCTTTCATACATAGACGAAGACAACAGTCAGGTCGGTCTTGAGATTCACTCGGGAAGGAACCGTGTCGTAAGAAGAATGTTCGAGGCTCTGGGATACAAAGTCAAGAAACTTGACAGAGTTCTCTTTGCCGGACTTACCAAAAAGAACCTCCGCAGAGGACAGTGGCGTTTCCTTACAGAACAGGAGATTACCTCTCTCAAAATGGGTATTTTTGAATAATGGCCGAACAGAATAAAATACATAAAGCAGGATTTGTCAACATTATAGGAAACCCTAATGTTGGCAAGTCCACTCTTATGAATGCCCT
>SAAM01000782.1 GCA_009929415.1 Clostridia bacterium
CTGACCAGCATGAGTCCGTCATAGAGAGTATGATCTCTTGATTTCAGAAAACGGGAGAGTCTTTCTAGAACCAATCTGTCCCGGACCTGATTGATCACCTCTTTTTGCTTTTCATAATCACCGGGAAGATTTTCAACAATAAATCTGTCCAGTATAAGCAGAGACTCTTCTCCCCTGTCAGCCAGCCGGTCGATGACGGCCTCTCTGACAGTTGTGTCAGGATCATCCATAAGAGAGATAATAGAGAATAACTCTGCGTCAATCTTCATAATGATTACAAAGCTGTGATTCTTTCCAGGGAAAGTTCCACCAGTTTCATTATATCCTGTTTATAATCCGTACGGCTCTCTTTTCTGTGACGATTTGCGATTATACAGCATACAGTAGCTGCCTGGTGTCCGAGTATTGAAGATAGCCCGGCAATTGCAGACCCCTCCATCTCAAAGTTTGTGATTTTCTTTCCGTTATATCTGAAATTTTCAAATTTTTCAATCATATCAGCCATTGAAAGAGGAATTCTAAGAACTCGTCCCTGCGGACCATAGAATCCTGATGCGGAAATGGTGACACCTTCAATCGTATCACCCTTCAGTGCATTGATTATCTTATCCCCGGCATGCACGAAATATGGTGCCGGAAGCCCTTTGATCCAGCCTGTCTGTGAGACAAATTCCCTCTCCATATCCAAATCGCTGACCTTGTCTCTACCTGAATACCAATTTAATAACCCGTCACACCCGACAGATATGTGGGATAAGACGAAAGAGCCCAGTGGTATCTCAGGTTGTATCGCTCCGGATGTGCCAATTCTCAGAATATTGAGGGATTTTTTCTCCTCTTTGATCGTTCTGGTTTCAAGGTCTATATTGACTAAAGCATCCAGCTCATTCATAACAATATCAATATTGTCGGTTCCAATACCTGTTGAGAGTACGGTAACACGTTTGCCCCGGTAGCTTCCGGTAACAGTATTGAATTCTCTTGAAGACTTTGTAAACTCTTTGTTGTCAAAAAACGATGAGACCATATCTACTCTTCCGGGGTCCCCGACA
>SAAM01000783.1 GCA_009929415.1 Clostridia bacterium
TCTGGAAAATCAGTTTGGACGAATGGGCATACATATCAGTAAGCGTGCCTATAATCAGTTGGAACTCTTCGTCAATTCATTTCCGGGCAACTGCTATGGAATGAATGAAGACTACGACCGATTCCTTACCCTGAGCGATGCTGCCTGTTGTCTGTTTTACAAAGAACGGATTCAGCATAGTGAGGAAACACCATTGAAAATATGCTATACAGACCGTCAAGGTGTACCAGTGGCAATCGATATTACGGGCAAGGAAGGACGTAATAAGCTGACTGACAACAGTAACTTCTTTTGCCTCGGTCCTTCGGGAAGTGGCAAGAGTTTCCATATCAACAGCGTTGTTCGCCAGCTTTGGGAGCAGAATACCGATGTTGTAATGGTTGATACAGGTAACTCTTATGAAGGACTTTGTGAATACGTCGGAGGTAAATATATCTCCTACACCGAGGAGAAACCAATTACCATGAACCCATTTCGCATTAAGCGTGAAGAGTTGAACGTAGAAAAGACCGGCTTTTTGAAGAACCTGACTTTGCTTATCTGGAAAGGTACGCAAGGTGCCATCACTAAAACCGAAGACCGATTGATAGACCAGGTAATCACAGAATACTATGATGTGTATTTCAATGGCTTCAACGGCTTCACTCCACCTCAAAGGGAGGACTTGCGCCAAAGTCTGCTGATTGATGACCGAAGTAATAACCGAGGTACAAAAGAGACCGATAAAGAACGTGAAGAGCGTATCAACAAGGAAATTGATGAGATTGAGAGTCGTAGAAAAGACTTGAAGGTGGAAACGCTCTCATTCAACACCTTCTACGAGTATTCCGTCCAGCGTATTCCTGACATCTGTCATGAGAATAATCTCAGTGGCGTGGATATATCTACTTACCGCTATATGATGAAGGATTTCTATCGAGGCGGTAATCATGATAAGACCCTCAATGAGGATATGGACGGCTCACTCTTCGATGAAACATTTATCGTGTTTGAGATTGATGCCATTAAGGACGACCCTGTGCTTTTCCCTATCGTCACCTTGATTATCATG
>SAAM01000784.1 GCA_009929415.1 Clostridia bacterium
GAGAAATGAAGCCACAACAGAATTCGCCTTGACAGTCCAACAGAGAGAAGGGTATTATTTGGAACGATGTTTCAATTTTTACCCATCGAAGCAGCGCTGAGGCGCCTAAACTCTCAATTGGACCGGATAATGCCGCTGCTTACCCTCAGTGGAGTTGTTCTGGGCCTTCTGCTTGGTTCACGAGTTTCCTGGATGAAACCATCGGTCTCCATTCTCTTTGCAATTATTACGTTCATCGGTGGATTGGGTATCAATTCCAACGCTTTTTTCAAAGTGATCAAGAAGCCAAAAGCTATTTTTATATTCATCATCGGGGCAAACCTCATCATGCCCCTTATTGCGTGGACACTTGCACACCTTTTTTTTCCTAATCAGCAAAATGTAATTACAGGTTTTATACTATTAATGGCTGTTCCTACTGGTATGACCGGATATATTTGGAGCAGTATCTATAAAGGAAATGAGGCACTTTCGTTGACTCTGATCCTTGTCTCCACCCTGCTCGCTCCCATCCTCACTCCCTATACGGTAAGTTTGCTTTCCAACACTTCGGTGCACATCGATACCGCGGGAATGATGATCTCTCTCGTCCTGATGGTGGTTATACCCTCGATTGTGGGTACATTGATCAATAACCTCACCAAGGGCGAGGTGAATAATCATATCACTCCGTGTCTCAAACCATTCTCGAAAATCAGTCTCTTTCTCATTATATTAATCAACACAGCCCTAGTGTCCGAGCGGCTTATAGCCAATGCTTCATGGGCCTATGTGCCCATCGCCCTGACATGCGCATTCCTGGCTGTCATCGGCTATCCCATTTCCTATATGCTGGGCGGAATTGCCCGTCTTGCAGACAAAGAGAGCAAGAGCATTACCTTTGCCTCATCGCTGCGCAATGTCAGCACCGCATTGGTATTGGCAATTGCTTACTTCCCGCCCGAGACAGCCCTTCCTGTAATTTTTGGCATTGTATTCCAACAGAGCACCTGTGCTGTCATGGCATATGTCCTGTATGGAAGAAAAAAACCCACCTGATACAACAAAGCA
>SAAM01000785.1 GCA_009929415.1 Clostridia bacterium
AAAGCGGCAAAAGAGAAAAGAGAGACTATCCAGAGGATGAATATTATAAGTCCGGGCTTGAATCTTCTTGTCCTTGAACCGAAAAGAATCTGCAAACCGGCCACAAACATTCCTGCAAGAGGAAGGAACAATACAAGCAGGAAGGAGAGTTTCAACCAGAAAGGATTGCTCATGCCCAATTGTATAAAGTTCAAGAAATCAATCGGTACAATTCCATTGAATATTTCTATTCCTAAAAATAAAAAGGTAAGAGATACAATACCGGAAAGTGCTATTATTATCAGGAAAACAGCAACAATCTTTGAGAAGACACGGAAAATCTCAATAACAGCAGAATTGCCATTTGAAGAGGATCTTCTGCCGTTGTCTCCCGACTGGCTATTACCATATTCCACTCTCCTCTGTATATCCGAGAGATCCAATTTTTCTCCACGCATTGCACACTTCTGCTCTACAGTCTTTGCTTCAGGAATTACAATCCAGAAGATAATGTAGGCAAGTACCATGAATGAAGGGCCGCCGACATGAGTGCCGAGTAACGAGAATCCGAATGAGAAAATGACAAACAGAACTCTTATAAGTAATGGATCTACGTTAATATATGCTGCAAAACCTGAGCAAAGACCGGCAATAACCTTATTGTTCGGGTCACGGTAGAATCTCTTCTGAGTTACCCTGTATGACTGATCATTTGAATCTTCATAATACTGATTATCCTCATCATCAATCACCTCCGGACGTCCCAGGATGTTCACCACCTCCTTGACAACCTCAATAGAGACCACACTGTTCATTCCTGACTTCTCAACAAAAAGCTCGGCAATTCTCTCTTCAATTCCCTCTATAATCTCGCTGCCATTCTGTTTTGACTTGTAGTGAGCCTTCAGCTCTCCCAGGTATGATTTTAAAAGTTCATAACCATCTTCATCGATGGTGAAAGCAAGATTACCTACACTTACTTTAACTACTTTTTTCATGATTGTCTTATTGTTTTTTTCTTAATAATGCTATTGTCTGGATCAGATCATCCCACGCACTGTCCATCTCGGA
>SAAM01000786.1 GCA_009929415.1 Clostridia bacterium
CTTGCTCACAAACCATTTTATTTATAAGAACGACGAGACCAGTCTGGCAAATTATTGCGCAAGCATAACCATGTACCCGTGGTTGCTAGGCGGTACACTCTCTATAGGTGGCAATTCCAAACCACCTACAAATCTCAAATCCTTCTGCGGCGGTTTTGTCAATCTAGTTTTCATCGTTTCCAGCATGCTGAGCGGAGCCTGTGCAACTCCCGAATTTTTGATGTATATGAACTATTTCATTTCCCTTGAATACGGGAAGGAGTACTATAAAAGGGCGGACGATATTGTCGACCTCTCTTCGAAACACAGAAGTATAGACAAAATAATAACCGACTGTTTCGAACAGATTGTCTACTCGATCAACCAGCCTACAGGAGCCAGAAATTTTCAGGCTGTGTTCTGGAATATCTCATATTACGACCGCTACTACTTTGAGAGCCTTTTCGGGGAATTTGTTTTTCCGGACGGAAGTAAGCCCGATTGGGAATCCCTGAGCTGGCTTCAAAAGAGATTTATTAAATGGTTCAATAAAGAGCGTACCAGGACTGTCCTGACGTTTCCTGTCGAGACCATGGCTCTCCTGACATGTGAAGGAGATGTTAAAGATGTGGAATATGGCAATTTCACAGCATCGATGTATTCCGAAGGGCACTCCTTTTTTACATATATGAGTGACAACGCTGACTCTCTTAGCAGCTGCTGCAGGCTGAGGAACGAGATTCAGGACAACGGATTCAGCTACACTCTCGGTGCCGGAGGGGTCTCAACAGGTTCAAAGAGTGTACTTACAATAAACCTCAACCGCTGCATACAGCACGCATCCGCATCAGGCGGTCATTATATGACATTCCTTGAAGAGGTTGTTGACCTCGTACATAAAGTACAACTTGCCTACGACGAAAATCTTAAAGATCTTCAAAAGAAGGGGATGCTTCCACTTTTCGATGCAGGGTATATTAATCTTGGCAGACAATATCTTACGATTGGCGTTAACGGATTGGTTGAGGCAGCAGAGTTTCTCGGATTAGAGATACGTGACAACAAGGAG
>SAAM01000787.1 GCA_009929415.1 Clostridia bacterium
GCAGAAAATCCTCCGGATATACTTCTTACAAACTTTATGATGATGGAACTTCTTCTGACCCGACATAATGAAAACGACTTGCGTGTAATTGGCAACTGTAAGGGTTTAGAGTTTCTTGTCCTTGACGAGCTCCATACATACCGCGGAAGGCAAGGCGCGGATGTCGCCATGCTTATAAGACGTTTAAGAGAGCGTACTCGAGCAAAAGATCTCATCTGTGTCGGTACGTCCGCAACGATGTCCAACGTAGGCGAAAAAGACGAACAGGAAGTTTCTGTTGCTGAAGTAGGGCGAATCCTTTTTGGCATCAATGAGCGACCTGATGTAATAACAGAGAGGCCCAAGCATGTCACAGACAGCAGATATAATGTATCTTCAGTTAAACCCCTTCTCGCATCAAGAGTAAGAGAATTTGCACAAGGAACCGCGTCCCTGAAATCATACGAAGACTTCCGTAAGGATCCTCTTGCAATCTGGACCGAGCATACCCTTGGCATTGACGACAGCGGCAGCCCAAAGCGCGCCAAGCCATTGTCTCTTAGTTTCGCTGCTAAAAAACTGGCAGAAGATGCCGAGGGAATAACCATCGAGGAAGCTCGAACAGCTCTTTCTAGCTTCCTGATTCACACCTACTCTTTAGTTATGCCTTATGGAAAGAAGCCTTTTGCCTTCAGATTGCACCAGTTCATTGGCGCTCCCGGCAAGTTGTATATATCGCTTGAACCGGCTGGTGAAAGGACTGTAACGATGACAGCCCAAAAATATGTGCCTGGACGGGCGAAAGATTATATAAGACTGTATTCGGTATACTTCTGCCGGGAATGTGGGCATGAATATATGCCAGTGTGGTATGACAAGGAGACGGACTCCTATCTTCCCCGTGAAATAGATGATTCCGGTGAGGATGACATGGCCCCCGGATTTCTCACACCGGCACCTTCTGATGCGGAGGACTTTCCGGAGATCATTCCGGTAAGCTGGAGCGAGCCCGGCAACGAAGATAAAATTAAACGTGAATATAAAAAATTTATCCCGACACTTGTCCA
>SAAM01000788.1 GCA_009929415.1 Clostridia bacterium
GGAGATACACCTGTTCCCATTCCGAACACAGAAGTTAAGCCCTGCATCGCTGATAATACTTGGAGGGCAGCCTCCTGGGAAAGTAGGACGCAGCCAATTAAAAAAATCACTTGAGAATATCTCAGGTGATTTTTTTTTGATTCTTTAAATTTTTTGATGTGAGAGTCGGATATTAAAGCGAGTTCATGCCTTCCCATACTATAGATCTGTAACGATCGGGATCTGTGTCTCCCTCGGTAGAGAAAAGCATTATCGAAGAATTCTCATCAAGTTCCAGTTTATCCTTAAGCTCGCTGTATGCAGGATCCGTAAGGAGAGTATACAGAAGTCCCATAGTAACGGCGCCTGATTCTCCTGCGGTTACAGGGGCATCTCCCTTTGCTGGAGCAGCCAGTAGCCTCATTCCGAGGGCGCTTACCCAGTCAGGGCATGATACGAATGTATCCACATGATTTCTGAGGATATCCCAGGCGATAGTACATGGCTCGCCGCATGCCAGTCCGTTCATCAGAGTGAGCATGTCTCCGCCTACTGTCTGCGGATTTCCACTGCCTTCAAGAGCGCTTTTGTACAGGCAGTCAGCTACCTGAGCCTCTACGACCACGACCTTAGGCTCACAGTCGCTGTACTTGTTTGCAAAATATCCCTGCACGGCACCGGCAAGCGAGCCTACCCCGGCCTGTATGAATATGTGCGTAGGCCTTGTGCATCCATACTTATGCATCTGATTATCAGCTTCCAGAGCCATAGTTCCATATCCCTGCATTATCCATGTCGGGATTTCTTCATATCCATCCCACGCAGTATCCTGAATTATGATGGAATTTTCTCTTGCCTGAGATTCGCTGTATGCCTTTCTTACGCAGTCATCATAGTTCAGAGATTCTATAGTCGCAGTCGCGTTTTCATTAAGAACGTGATCAAGGCGAGTCTGTGTAGTGCCTGTAGGCATGTATACCACGCATTTCTGCTTAAGCTTGTTGGCAGCCCATGCTATGCCTCTTCCGTGATTCCCGTCGGTGGCAGTGTAGAAGGTTATCTCTCC
>SAAM01000789.1 GCA_009929415.1 Clostridia bacterium
ACGCGCTGTCTCAACAGCTGCCAAAAACGGAATAGATATGGGTATAAGAATAAACCCAATTTATCATAAGATGAAGGCCCTGGAGGAAAAGGGATCTTCCACCGGGATCTTCAGCAGGATATCGTTTAGAAGTCTTGTTGTGGCGGCAGGGGCAAGGATAAACTGGAGGATCGGCTCATTCCTTCGTCCATACGAGGATGACCCGGGAGCAGTCGAAACTGCCAAAGCATCCGCTCACCTTATGTTTGTTGAAAAGGCGACTCCGTCATGGATACTTGCTGATACACTTGCAATGGCTTATGAAGTGTATGATTTGTCAGGCAAATGGGTGGATGATCTTCCTTATTTTATGATGACAGGACTTCCTGAATACATGAAGAATAAATATCCGGGATACCCGAATGAGTTTCCCTTAAAAAGCGGCAGAGAAGAGGCTCTTGCCGCGGCCTATACGGAAGCAGGCAGTATCAAGTGCTGCGACTGTGAAAAGACGATCCAAAAAAATGAAGCTGTATATGCGGTCAGAAGGACATATGGCGGTGCGACAGGAGCTGAAAGCCATTACTGTCCGGAGTGTGCCGAAAAGTTCCTTGAAGAGATGGGCTCATATGAAAAAGAGGGTCGACTCAGTATAATTTATACGGAAGCTGACGAACCGGATCTCGGACGTGAATAGTAAACACGTCATACAGTGTGTCTCCCCGTATTTTGTCAGCCTTTCTTTCTTTTCTTTTTTTCGCGTCTGTTTTTAATCTTTTCCATATCAAGCACAGGCACTTTTGCCCTGCTCTCCATAGCCTCAGCGATCCAGTTGTAAGAGTCCGGGATCTTTTCGGACACCGTTGCGGGCTTGGTTATGGCGCACGCCTTGTATCCCAGGGCCTTCATCGTCCTGTACCGCGCCTCCTCTATGGCATCGTCGGGCAGGATCATATACGGCGAAGGTATCGGAACAGTCTCCTTCGGAATATTGACCTGAGTACCGCCGAATGGGTCTCTGCGCCTTTTGGTAACAGCTTCATCAAGTTCTTTGGCAATAAACCC